>NZ_JBATLB010000058.1:0-57014 GCF_049669965.1 Muriicola sp.
TTCTTTCATTTCTCCAACAAACTGCTGAACAGACAGAACCTGGCCTCCCCAACAGGAGAATTTCTGGGCATTGTGGTTATTGGGGTATTACTATGGTTTGGGGGGAAGATGGTCCTGATAGATAAAACGCTAGATGCTTCTTCCTTTATAGCCTATATGGGATTGGCCTACAATATATTAACACCGGCAAAGGCAATTAGCAAGGCCTCCTATGGAGTTAAAAAAGGGAATGCAGCAGCAGAAAGGGTACTGGAGATATTGGAAACGGAAAACCCTATCAAAGAAGTTGAACAACCCAAAAACTTAGAACAGTTTACTACGGCTATTTCCATAGAAGACATCTCGTTTAAATATGAGAAAGACTGGGTTTTACGAGGCTTTTCTTTAGAAGTACCCAAAGGAAAAACGGTTGCCCTGGTGGGCCAATCGGGTAGCGGAAAGAGTACGATTACTAATTTGGTGACACGTTTTTACGACGTAAACGAGGGGGAGATAAAGATAGATGGGATCCCCATCAAACAGGTATCCAAGCAGTCGCTACGGCATCTGATGGGCTTAGTGACGCAGGATTCAATTCTCTTTAATGATACTGTAAGAAATAATATAGCCCTCGGAAAAGCGAATGCCACCGAGGCAGAGATCATGGAGGCTGCCAAAATAGCCAATGCTCACGAATTTATAGTACAACTTCCCAAGGGGTACGATACCAACATTGGCGATAGTGGCAACAAATTAAGCGGAGGTCAAAAACAGCGACTCTCCATTGCCAGGGCCGTTTTAAAGAATCCGCCCATCATGATCCTGGATGAGGCTACGTCTGCATTAGATACGGAAGGTGAACGATTGGTGCAGGATGCATTGGAAAAGCTAATGAAAAATAGAACTTCCCTTGTTATTGCCCATAGATTATCTACTATTCAGAATGCTGATTCCATTATTGTCCTCGAAAAGGGTAAGATTATAGAACAAGGCACTCATGAGATACTATTAAAAAAGAAAGGGGTATACCATAAACTGGTGGCCATGCAATCTTTTTCCTAGCTTCTGTTTTCTTTGATAGAAAATATGGAGCGATAAAATGGTTATTTTAGAAGGTGATATACAAACGATTAAACCTTTTAACCAAATTGGTGTCTTACTTGAATAACAACTGACTTTGATTGCTGAAGAAACCTTAGTTAAAGAGCTAAAGCAAAAAGATACCCAGGCGAAGGCTTTTGAGGTGCTAATTAGCATCTATAAAGAGCGTTTGTACTGGCATATAAGACGAATTGTGTTAGATCACGATGACGCGGACGATGTGCTGCAAAATACCTTTATCAAAGTTTTTAGGAATATAGATACTTTTAAAGGCGATAGTAAATTGTATTCCTGGATGTACAGAATAGGAACCAATGAAGCATTGACGTTTTTAAAGACAAAATCGAGAAAACTGGGGGTAAGCAGTGATGAACTTATAGAACGAAAAGCAAACACCCTGGAGGCAGATGTATATTTTGAGGGAGATGCCATTCAGTTACAATTGCAGCAAGCCATTGCCCGGTTGCCTGAGAAACAAAAATTGGTCTTCAATATGAAATATTTTGAAGAATTAAAATATGAAGAGATCTCAAAAATACTGGATACATCGGTGGGAGCATTAAAGGCCTCCTACCATTTGGCAGTTAAAAAAATAGAGGGCTTCCTTGAAAATAATTAAACCATCGCTCGGAAGTAGTGTCAAACCTAAACAATGAAAAAGATACCTAAAAGAACCGTATTTAAAACACCTCCTGGATATTTTGAGGGGCTTGCGGAACGCATTCAGGATAGGATGCAGGAAGAGAACGCCTCAAAATTCTCGAAAGAAGAAGGCTTTACAGTGCCCGAAACATATTTTGAGGATCTTGAGAAAAAGATCCTACAAAAGTCCGGGGTGCAAGAAACTCCTGTAATACGATTAAAGTCCTACAAAAACTATATGTACGCGGCAGCTGCTGTGGCAGCCATTTTTGTACTGGTCGTTGGTTTAAAGTGGAACCAACCGCGGGCCTTAAGCTTTGATGACCTGGGCGAAGGGGACATCACCTCCTATTTTGAATCTCAGGAATTACAATTAAGCAGCTATGAAATCGCAGAGGTGATCCCGGTAACCAACCTGGATATAAATGAGTTTATAGAAACAGGAATGGATGATCAACACATCATGGACTATCTGGAAGAAACCATAGATGATTTAGATGAATTTAATATCGACTTAGATGAAGCATATCAGTAAATTTCTCATCATTGCTTTTTTTGCGGCCACTAATTTTCTTAGTGCACAGACTGGCATGGACAAGATAAAATCGCTTAAGATCGCTTTTATTACCGAACGCTTAAACCTATCGAGCGATGAGGCCGCCGTCTTTTGGCCGGTCTATAACGAGCATGAGGATGCCATAGAGAAATTGCGGATGCGGGAGCGCACAGAAGTGAGAGCCAGGTTACAGAATTTTCAAAATATGTCCGATCAGGAGATCCAATCCCTGATGGACGAGTTCCTTGCCCTGGAGAATGAAAGGAATAGTCGCAATATGGCATTTTTGAAGAAGATGAACAATTTGATCTCGGCACGTAAAACCTTTTTATTGATCAAGGCGGAAGACGATTTTAAAAAGAGGCTCTTACAGCAAATACAGAAACGAAGGCAATAGCCAATTTTCGATAAAAAGCATAAAAAAGGAGGCATTAGGCCTCCTTTTGCATTAAACCATGTTTACATCACATAGTCTTAGTACTATAACCCATTAAATAGATTGTTATGAAAAATCTTAAAATAGGATTAGTGATCATTGCCTTTTTTGGTATGCTTAGTGCTGGCAATGCGCAACGAATTGTAAAAGTATATCCAAAACATGGTACCATTGTAACCACTGTCCATAAACCTCGTATAGTACTTCACAGGGGGATCAACTATCATTTTGCCTCTGGGATATGGTATAAGGCCCGCGGTAAGGAGTATGTTGTTTGTGCTGCCCCTAGAGGGATCGTTATAAAAACTTTGCCAAGAGGTCATAGAGTGGTCTTTGTTAAAGGAAGAAAGTATTTTGCCTATAAAGGGATTCACTACCAGAAAATAGGCAGAACCTACAAAGTTGTTTATGTATAATTAGATTTGGGTCGACTTTACAACAAGGAGTCGTATGTTAGTCGGAAAAAGGGTAGACAGTGTCTACCCTTTTTTATTTAAATTGAAGTAACCCAATTCGGTACTTACCGGCTGCATAGGCCGTGGAATCGTTGACAAAACGAAGGGTGTAAAAAGATTCTTCTGAGAGATCTTCCCAACTGCTGCCCCCATCCTGTGAATAGGAAATTCCTGTAAAACCAACTGCTACCACTTCCTTTCCATTTCCATTGGGCACAAACTGTACACAACTTTTATAGCCCGGCAACATCCCATCTGCAATGAGGCTCCAGGTTTTTCCCCCGTCTTCGGTAAAGGCCTTATTTCCAAGCATTTCGGAGGGCTTGGTATAATCTCCTCCCATAGCAATTCCGATCTTATCAGAATAGAAATCCAACGTATAAATTCCTTGTGTTGCTTCTTCGTGTTGTATGGGCGTTTGTATCACTTCCCAGCTTTTTCCTTTATCGGTAGAAAAATAAACCCTTCCTTCAGTGGTACCTACCCATGCCTTGTCTCCTATTATGTCAATGTTTGTATTACTTGCCGCAAAAGCACCTTCACCTGCTAAGGCCTTTGGTAATTCTGAACATGGGGTCTTTTGCCAGGTATTTCCGCCATCTCTGGTAAGGAGGATAGATAAACATCCATTCATTTCATCGCCTATCGCCAACCCTTCCATATCATTCCAAAATGCCATCGCATCGTAGAAAACACCTTCACCATCTTCCGTATACACCAATTCCATAAGGCCCTGATTTCCGGTCTTAAACAACAGGGCGGGTCTTCCGGCAGACAGCATAAAAAAATCAGCATTCGTATGTGCAATGGCCCTGAATTCAGGAAAGATTGTGTCGAAGCGCTGTTGTTTTGCCTGTATCTGCTGGGTCCTTAGGTCAATGGCGCCGAAAACACCTCCATTGCCGGCAAAAGCCACGCTGCCATCCATCACCTCTAAGGCCCGGATACTTACAGAGTCATTAAAAAGGATACGTACATCCACACTAGTGAAATTGTGGGATGGTAGACGTTCTGTACAACTACAGAATATTAGAAAACCAAAAAAAACTAAGATGTAGCGCATGGTATTTAATTTACTCAAAAATAAACGGTTTCCTCGGCAAAAGGGTACCTTTGCGGTCTAAATTTAACCAATGCGTTTACATAGGAACTTAGTGTTCGGGGTAGTAGATGGTCTGCAGATGATATTCAATGAAGGAATATATGCCTCTAAAGCCGTTGAACAGATCCTGAAAAGAGACAAGCGGTGGGGTTCCAGGGACCGTGGATTCATTGCAGAGACGGTATATGACATAGTGCGATGGAAACGGTTATACTCAGAAATTGCCGAAGTAAAAGAACCCTTCAGCAGAGCTAACTTTTTTAGGCTCTTTGCTGTTTGGGCTGTGCTACGAGGAATTTCACTTCCAGACTGGAAACAATTGGAAGATACCCCCACCAGAAGGATCAAAGGGCGATTTGATGAACTGTCCAAAATCAGAATATACCGGGAGTCTATTCCTGACTGGCTCGATGAAATAGGCGTTACATCCATGGGAGAAAACAAGTGGAACAAAGAGATCCATGCCCTTAATCAGCTGGCTCCTGTAGTGCTAAGGACCAATATCCTTAAAACATCCGTTCCGTATTTAAAGAAAAGGCTGTATGATGAAGGGATCGATGCAGATACTGTGAAAGGTTATCCTCATGCCCTTCAGTTAAAAGAAAGAGCCAATGTTTTTGCTACAGAGGCATTTAAAGAGGGCCTTTTTGAAGTGCAGGACGCATCATCTCAATTGGTATCACCTTTTTTGGATGTTTCTCCCGGACAACGGGTGGTAGATGCATGTGCAGGTGCCGGAGGTAAATCACTCCACCTGGCCGCACTAATGGAAAATAAAGGTCAACTTATTGCCCTGGATATATATGCCAACAAACTGCATGAATTAAAGCGGAGGGCCAAAAGAAATGGCGCGCATAACCTGGAAACAAGGCTGATAGACAGCACCAAAGTGATTAAAAAACTTCATAATAAAGCAGACAGGGTACTTATTGATGCTCCCTGTACGGGTCTTGGAGTTCTTAAACGCAATCCTGATACCAAATGGAAACTCAGTCCTGAATTCCTGGAAAAGATCACTCAAACACAAAAAGAACTTTTAAGAGATTACAGCAAGATGGTGAAGGATGGCGGTAAAATGGTTTATGCCACGTGTTCTATTCTCCCTCAGGAAAATTCAAAGCAGGTTGAAGGATTCCTAAAAAGTGAAGAAGGAAAGACTTTTTCTCTGGTTAAGGAACAGCATATTTTTGCCCATAGCTCTGGTTATGACGGTTTTTATATGGCTTTGTTGCAAAAAACTGAGGTTCCCAAAGAAACCTCCAAAGAAAAGTAATGAACAATCTCCCTTGAAAACTGTTGACTATTCGCCTCAAAAAAAACATAGAATTAGTTTAAATTTGTGGCTTCTTAAAACCCTCAACTAAGCTCTCAAATGATCTATTTCTTCGGGGATCCCTTATTGAAAATAATTGCGGTAGAAACGAATGCCAAACTCAACGATCTCGACAAAGAGAAACTGACCTGGTTGTTTGGAAAGCTACCCTGTCTTTCATCAGCGTCTGTAGACGCTTTTTTTGTAGGTCCAAGAGCTGCAATGATCACACCCTGGAGTACAAATGCCACAGAGATCACCCAGAACATGGGAATTTCCGGAATCAGCAGAATAGAGGAATTTAAGGGGGTGCCGGAAGATCACAAAGCTTTTGACCCCATGCTATCGCAGAAATACAACGGTCTAACGCAGGATTTATTTACCATTGCCGTACAACCGGCATCCATTCTATCCGTTCGTGATATCGATTCCTATAACAAAAAAGAAGGGCTGGCCCTGAACGATGAAGAAATTCAGTATTTGGATTCTTTGTCTAAAAAATTAGGAAGACCATTAACAGATTCTGAGGTTTTTGGCTTTAGTCAGGTGAACTCAGAGCATTGCCGTCACAAAATCTTTAATGGTGTTTTTGTTATCGACGGAGTAGAAAAACCTTCTTCCCTGTTTAAACTGATCAGAAAAACTTCCGAAACCCATCCAAATTCCATCGTATCCGCCTATAAAGACAACGTAGCTTTTGTAAAAGGCCCTACGGTAACACAATTTGCTCCTGCTTCTCCAGACAAACCAGATTTCTACAAGGAATCACTTTTCGATTCTGTCTTGTCCCTAAAAGCTGAAACACATAATTTCCCCACAACAGTAGAACCTTTCAATGGTGCTGCCACAGGGTCGGGCGGGGAGATACGGGATAGATTGGCTGGTGGTAAGGGATCTTTACCTCTGGCAGGAACCGCTGTCTACATGACCTCCTATTCCAGATTGGCAGAAGGAAGAAGTTGGGAAGATGGGGTTCAAAAAAGACCCTGGTTATATCAAACACCCATGGATATCCTTATCAAAGCATCTAACGGAGCATCCGATTTTGGCAACAAATTTGGCCAACCCCTCATAGCCGGTTCTGTTCTTACGTTTGAACACCAGGAACACGATAGGGTTCTTGGCTATGATAAGGTAATTATGATGGCCGGCGGCATAGGATACGCAAAAGCCTCCCAGGCCTTAAAGGATACCCCTAAAAAAGGTGATAAGATCGTTATACTCGGGGGGGACAATTATCGTATTGGAATGGGTGGCGCAGCCGTTTCCAGTGCGGATACAGGTGAGTTTAGTGCGGCCATTGAACTCAATGCCGTGCAAAGATCTAACCCTGAAATGCAAAAAAGAGCCGCCAATGCCATTCGTGGGTTGGTGGAAAATGATATAAACCCGGTTGTATCCATTCACGACCATGGAGCAGGTGGGCACCTCAATTGTCTGTCCGAACTTGTAGAAGATACCGGCGGGGCCATTGATATGGATAAGCTCCCAATTGGCGACCCTACCCTTTCTGCCAAAGAAATCATTGGAAACGAATCTCAGGAGCGAATGGGTCTTGTGATCAGCCCCAAAGACAGTAGTTTTTTGGCCAGGATCGCTGCAAGAGAAAGGGCCCCCATGTACGAGGTAGGTGTAGCCACAGGAGATCATCGATTTTCCTTTACTTCTGCTAAAAGGAATGAAAAACCTATGGATCTGGCACTCGCAGATATGTTTGGCAGTTCCCCTAAGACCATTATGACAGACGTCTCCATACAAAGAGACTACCAAAACCCTGCATATAGCCTGGTACACTTTAAAGAATATCTGGAAAGTGTCTTACAATTAGAGGCTGTAGGATGTAAGGATTGGCTTACCAATAAAGTAGACCGCTGTGTTGGCGGCAGGGTAGCAAAACAACAATGTGCAGGTCCTCTGCAACTTCCACTCAATAATGTTGGGGTAATGGCGATGGATTTTAAAGGAAAAGAGGGTATTGCTACTTCCCTTGGGCACTCTCCAATCTCCGGACTCATTGATCCTAAGGCTGGTAGCCTTAACAGTATTGCTGAAGCATTGACCAATTTAGTTTGGGCTCCTTTGGAAGATGGACTTACCTCCGTTTCTTTATCAGCCAATTGGATGTGGCCCTGCAGAAATCCGGGGGAGGATGCCAGGCTTTATGAAGCAGTTACAGCTGTTTCGGAGTTTTCGATCTCCCTTGGCATCAACGTACCAACCGGGAAGGATTCACTTTCCATGAAACAAAAATATCCGGATCAGGAAGTACTTTCACCGGGAACCGTTATCATCTCTGCGGCAGCCCATTGTAGCGATATTACCAAAGTAGTAGAGCCTGTATTTAAGGTGCAAGGTGGGCCTGTATATTACATTAACCTGTCTAAAGACACATTTAATATTGGGGGATCGTCCTTTGCGCAGGTGCTGAACAAGGTGGGACAAACTGCTCCATCTGTATTAGACCCGGAATATTTTAAGAATACATTTAACGTACTGCAACAGCTCATTAAAGATGAGCAGATTGTAGCAGGGCATGATGTGGCTTCGGGCGGACTTATCACTACCCTGCTCGAAATGTGTTTTGCAGACAATCATCTTGGAGCCCAGCTAGATCTCAACGCTTTGAAGGAAAAGGATACTACCAGGTTGCTTTTTGCAGAAAATACAGGGGTGGTGTTTCAGTCAAAAGACGCATCCATTGAAAAGGTACTGACCAAAGCAAAGGTAGATTTTCACAAAATAGGAACCGTATCCTCCAACCCGCAACTGATACTTAAAAATAGCGGGGATACCATTGAAATTGATGTGCACAAGCAGCGCGATATCTGGTTCAAAACCTCCTTTTTATTAGATAGCAAACAAACGGCGCAGGATTTGGCCAGGAATCGGTTTTTGAATTATAAAAATCAACCCCTACAATATAAGTTTCCTGAGTATTTTAAAGGACAAGTACCAAAATTTGATGGCCCAAGACCCAAGGCGGCTATCCTAAGGGAAAAAGGGAGTAATTCTGAACGGGAAATGGCCAATGCCATGTTCCTTGCAGGTTTTGATGTAAAAGATGTGCATATGACAGATCTTATTTCCGGAAGAGAAACTCTGGAAGAGATCAGTTTTATAGGTGCCGTCGGAGGCTTTTCTAATTCTGATGTTCTGGGAAGTGCCAAAGGATGGGCAGGTGCCTTTAAATACAACGAAAAAGCCCGTAATTCCCTCTTACAGTTCTTCGCAAGGCCAGATACCTTGTCTGTGGGTATATGCAATGGGTGCCAGTTGTTTATGGAGTTAGATCTGATCAATCCTGAACATAGCATCCATGGCAAGATGACCTATAATGATTCTCATAAACACGAGAGTAATTTTACCTCTGTTCGCATCGCAAAAAATAACTCGGTGATGTTATCCAGTCTTGAGGGAACTACCTTAGGGGTGTGGATCTCTCACGGGGAAGGTAAGTTTTCACTGCCGTATTCAGCAGATCAATACAACATTGTAGCAACCTATGGCTATGAATCATATCCGGCAAATCCTAATGGAAGTGCTTACAACACAGCCATGCTTTGCGATAATACAGGAAGGCATCTGGTTACCATGCCGCATATAGAGCGAAGTATTTTTCCATGGAACTGGGCGTATTACCCGGAAAGAAAGGATAAAGTGTCACCCTGGTTAGAAGCTTTTGTGAATGCCAGGAATTGGTTAAAAACCAATTCATAATTTAAAACGAACAGAATTTTAAAATCCCGCTCCCTTTTCTTACTTTGCAAGAACGATTAATTCTAACGTATGCAAAGTGTAACTCGACTTTTCGACATCCCCTACTATCAACAAGAACATTTTCCACTGGAAAAAGCCTTAATTAGTAAATACAAAGGCGAATGGGTGGCGACATCTACCACTGAGTATATCAGAAAAGCAAATACGCTTAGCAGGGCTTTGTTGAAGCTCAATGTAAAGGCTAATGATAAGATTGCCGTGATCTCAATGACCAACAGAACCGAATGGAATATTGTAGATATCGCTGTGTTGCAGCTTGGTGCACAAAACGTGCCAATCTACCCCACTATCTCCGAAGAAGATTACGCTTATATACTCGATCACTCTGAAGCTCAATATTGCTTTGTATCCTGCACGGAAGTTTTGGAAAAAGTTAAAAGTATTAAGGGGCAAGTTCCTTCCCTGAAAGAAATTTACTCTTTTGACGAGATTGATGGATGCAAGCATTGGACAGAGTTACTTTCTTTGGGTGAGGATACCAGCTATCAGGAGGAAGTGGAAATGCGTAAAAATGCCGTAAAGCCCGAAGACCTGGCAACTTTGATCTATACTTCCGGTACCACTGGCAGACCCAAGGGGGTTATGCTTTCTCATAATAATATTGTCTCTAATGTGATTGCCAGTCAGCCAAGAATACCACTTGGATTAGGAAGTTCCGCCCTTAGTTTCCTGCCTGTTTGCCACATTTTTGAACGAATGGTCTTATACCTTTACCAATACTGCAGCATAAGTGTATATTTTGCGGAAGGCCTAGATAAGATTAGTGAAAACCTTAAAGAGGTTAAACCCAATGTTATGACGGTAGTTCCCAGGCTATTGGAAAAAGTCTATGACAATATTATCAATAAGGGTACTGAACTTACCGGGATTAAAAGGACTTTATTTTTCTGGGCAGTGAATTTAGGTTTGAAGTATGAACCCTATGGGGCCAATGGTTGGTGGTATGAGCAAAAGTTAGCCATCGCAAGAAAACTCATTTTTAGTAAATGGAAAGAAGGTCTTGGGGGAAACCTGGAGACCATGACTTCGGGCAGCGCTGCTTTGCAGACAAGATTGTCGCGAATTTTTAGTGCGGCAGGTATTCCTGTCATGGAAGGATACGGACTTACCGAAACTTCGCCGGTTATTTCGGTGAGCTGTGAAAAAAATCACGGCTGGAAAATTGGTGCCGTAGGCCAGATTTTAGATGGGATAGAGATTAAGATCGCAGCAGATGGAGAAATTCTCTGTAAAGGTCCCAATGTAATGATGGGCTATTATAAGGACACTGAAAAAACCAAAGAAGTAATGACCAACGATTATTTCCATACAGGAGATATTGGTGAAATAGACAGCGATGGATTTTTGTGGATTACAGACCGTAAGAAAGAAATGTTCAAAACCTCGGGAGGTAAATATGTGGCCCCTCAGTTACTTGAGAACAGGCTTAAACAATCTCGTTTTATTGAGCAGGTAATGGTGGTCGGAGAAGGCGAAAAGATGCCGGCAGCACTTATTCAACCTAATTTTGAATTTGTTGCCGAGTGGGCCAAAAGACATAAAAAGACCTTGGCAACCCCTGCGGAAATAGTTAGGGACGAAGACCTGCTGGCGCGGATGCAGGAAGAAGTGGATGCTGCAAACGAACAATTTGCCAAATGGGAAAAAGTTAAGGCTTTCAAGCTAACACCGGAAGCATGGACCTTAGATGGAGGGCAGCTCACTCCGACCATGAAGCTTAAACGAAAGATCATCAAAGAAAAATACCTCTCACTTTACAATGAGATCTACGGCCACTAGGCCATAACTTTATAGAAGTACTAAAAGTTCCACTCTAGACGGGCTATGAACTCATCATACATAGATTAAGGCCTTAGCTACCAATAATTCGTACGACCTCTCAAAACGGAGCAACTGCTTTCTGTCATTATAAAATTATTTAAATTTATTATGCATGCATAATAAATTTTTATATCTTTGAGGGGCTTATAACAACCTATGCAAGAATTAACGATAGATTATGCGCTTCGTGCCACATGGCAAATGGTAGCAAGAATGTACAATGAAGAAGCAAAAAAATTCGACTCCACGATGGCCGTCGGTTTTACACTTCTGAGCATTGATCCAAAGAAGGGAACTCCTTCTACATCTCTTGGCCCGAAAATGGGTATGGAAGCAACAAGTTTATCGAGGATTTTAAAAAGTATGGAAGAAAAAGGGCTTATAGAGCGCAAACCAAATCCTGAAGATGGAAGAGGTGTCCTCATATATTTAACCCCTTTTGGCCTCGAAAAAAGAAAGGATTCTAAAGATGCAGTATTGAGATTTAATGAAGCAGTAAAAGATCAATTATCAGAATCACAATTACAAGGTTTTTTTGAGGTAATGGAGACCATAAATCAGGTTATCACAGAAAAAAAGATTTACCATAAGGAATCAGCAACTAATTAATAGTATTCTAATTAATGAACAAGCATATTAAAAAAGTAGCCGTAATCGGATCCGGGATCATGGGAAGTGGCATTGCCTGTCACTTTGCCAATATCGGGATAGAAGTCTTATTATTGGATATAGTTCCTCGCGAACTTACCGATAAGGAAAAGTCAAAAGGCCTAAGTTTAAAAGATCGCAGTGTGCGGAATCGACTTGTAAATGATTCCCTTACAGCCGCCTTAAAATCGAAACCCTCCCCTATTTATCACGCTTCTTTCGCAAAAAGGATTCAAACAGGTAACCTGGAAGATGACATTGCCAAAGTAGCCGAGGTAGATTGGATCATAGAAGTGGTCGTAGAGCGACTAGACATCAAAAAACAAGTCTTCGAAAGTCTTGAAAAACACAGAACTCCAGGTACGCTAATAACTTCTAATACCTCCGGGATCCCCATTCATTTTATGAGTGAAGGAAGAAGTGAAGATTTTCAACAGCATTTCTGCGGTACGCACTTTTTTAATCCGGCTAGATATCTCAAGCTCTTTGAAATAATCCCTGGTCCCAAGACAAAACCAGAGGTACTGCACTTTCTAAATGGGTATGGCGAAAAGTTTTTGGGTAAAACTTCTGTAGTGGCTAAAGACACCCCTGCTTTTATTGGGAATCGCATCGGGATCTTCAGTATCATGAGCCTATTCCATGCCGTAAAAGAATTAGGATTAACGGTAGAAGAAGTAGATAAACTTACCGGACCGGTCATTGGCAGGCCAAAGTCGGCCACCTTCCGAACCGTCGATGTAGTTGGCCTGGATACACTTGTTCATGTGGCCAACGGGATCTACGAGAATTGCCCAAAGGACGAACGCCACGAATTATTTAAAGTCCCCACCTTTATTAAAACCATGGCCGATAATAAGTGGTACGGGAGTAAATCTGGTCAGGGCTTTTACAAAAAGGAATCACAGGCCAATGGGAAAAGTGAGATTCTCACCCTTGATCTAGATACCCTTGAATACCGTTCCAAAAAGAGTGCAAAATTTGCAACACTAGAACTTACAAAGACCGTTGATAAGGTCATAGACCGTTTTAACATATTGGTGGGCGGCAAGGATAAAGCCGGTGAATTCTACCGCAAGAGTTTCGGGGTCTTATTTGCCTATGTATCTCACAGAATTCCTGAAATATCAGACGAATTATACAAAATAGATGATGCCATGAAGGCAGGTTTTGGTTGGGAACACGGACCCTTCCAAATTTGGGACGCCATAGGCCTGGATAAAGGTCTGGACCTGATCACCTCTGAAGATCAAAAAGCAGCATCATGGATACAGGATATGAAAGCAGCAGGCATCACCTCATTTTATGAAGTGAAGGATGGAGCTTCCTACTTCTATGATATTTCGCTAAAAGCGATGAAAAAAGTACCGGGACAAGATGCCTTTATCATCCTGGATAATATTCGCAAGTCCAAGGAAGTATTTAAGAATAGTGGTGTAGTGGTGGAAGACCTGGGCGATGGCATCTTAAACGTAGAGTTCCAGTCTAAAATGAATACCATAGGCGCGGATGTGCTGATGGGACTAAATAAAGCCATAGACATGGCTGAAAAAGACTTTCAGGGTCTTGTGGTAGGTAACCAGGGAGCCAACTTCTCTGTAGGGGCCAATATTGGTATGATATTTATGATGGCGGTGGAACAAGAATATGATGAGCTTAATATGGCCATTAAAATGTTCCAGAATACCATGATGAGGATGCGTTATTCTGCTATCCCTACCGTCTCTGCTCCTCACGGAATGACTTTGGGAGGAGGTTGCGAATTATCCTTACACGCAGATATGGTAGTTGCGGCTGCAGAAACATATATGGGTCTTGTTGAATTTGGCGTTGGGGTGATACCCGGCGGTGGCGGGTCTAAAGAAATGGCCCTTAGAGCCTCTGATACCTTCAGAAAGAACGACGTGGAACTAAACGTTCTTCAGGAATACTTCCTAACCATAGGAATGGCCAAGGTATCTACCTCGGCCTATGAAGCTTTCGATCTTGGTGTGCTGCAAAAAGGAAAAGACATTGTGGTCGTGAACAAAGATCGTCAAATTGCTACAGCTAAAGCCCATGCTAAGCTAATGGCAGAATCTGGCTATACCCAACCCGTTCCCAGGACCGATGTAAAAGTACTGGGAAAGCAGGCTTTGGGAATGTTCCTGGTGGGAACAGACTCTATGGAAGCCGGTCATTATATCTCCGGACACGATAAGAAAATAGCCGATAAATTGGCGTACGTAATGGCGGGAGGCGACTTGTCTGAAGCCAGCTATGTAAGTGAACAATATTTGCTAGATCTGGAACGTGAAGCCTTTCTTTCGCTATGTACAGAAAGAAAAACCCTGGAAAGGATTCAACATATGCTAAAAACTGGTAAACCCCTTAGAAATTAAAACATGAAAACAGCTTATATCGTAAAAGCATACAGAACAGCCGTAGGAAAGGCACCCAGAGGTCTTTTTCGTTTTAAACGCCCCGATGAATTAGCGGCCGAAACGATAGAATACCTTATGAAGGAGGTACCTCAGCTCGATAAAAAAAGAATTGATGACGTCATCGTTGGGAATGCCATGCCGGAAGCTGAACAGGGGCTTAATATGGCTCGACTAATTTCCCTGATGGGTCTTAAGATAGAAGATGTTCCCGGTGTGACCGTAAATAGATATTGCGCTTCCGGATTGGAAACTATTGGTATTGCAACCGCAAAAATCCAGGCAGGAATGGCAGATTGTATCATTGCGGGTGGTGCTGAGAGTATGAGTTATATTCCTATGGGTGGGTATAAACCCACCCCTGATTATGCTACGGCTAAAGAGGGCAACGAAGATTACTACTGGGGTATGGGTTTAACGGCCGAGGCTGTTGCTAATCAATTTAAAGTTTCCAGAGAGGATCAGGATGAATTTGCCTTTAACTCGCATATGAAAGCGCTTAAAGCCCAGGAGGAAGGGAAGTTCCAGGACCAGATCGTACCCATAACTATTGAGCACACCTTTGTAAATGCCAAAGGAAAAAAAGAAAGTACTGAATATACCGTTACTAAAGACGAAGGTCCCAGAGCGGATACGACTAAAGAGGTATTGGCAAAATTGCGTCCGGTATTTGCGGCGAATGGTAGTGTTACCGCAGGAAATTCTTCCCAGATGAGTGATGGCGCCGCCTTTGTGCTAGTCATGAGTGAAGAGATGGTAAAGGAATTGAAATTAGAGCCCATAGCCAGGTTGGTCAATTATGCCGCTGCAGGGGTAGAACCAAGGATCATGGGAATTGGACCGGTAAAGGCCATCCCAAAGGCTCTGAAACAAGCAGGCATGAGTTTGGATCAAATAGAACTTATAGAACTAAACGAGGCTTTTGCATCTCAATCCCTCGCAGTGATGCGCGAATTGGATCTGAACCAGGATATTGTAAATGTTAATGGTGGGGCCATTGCCCTGGGTCACCCACTGGGATGTACAGGTGCAAAATTGTCCGTACAACTCTTTGATGAGATGCGCAGACGCAAGATGAAAGGCAAGCACGGGTTGGTAACCATGTGTGTAGGGACCGGGCAAGGTGCCGCTGGGATCTTTGAATTTTTAAATTAGAATCATACAAAATAGTATATCGATGAGTACAGAAACATTAAATAAAGATATTTTACGAGGTGGCCAGTTCCTTGTAAAGGAAACCAACTGTGAAGACGTTTTCACCCTGGAAGACCTCAATGAGGAACAAAAGATGATGCGCGACAGTACAAAAGAGTTTGTAGATCGTGAACTTTGGGCCCACTGGGAACGCTTTGAAAAGAAAGATTACGCATTTACCGAGCAGTGTATGCAAAAAGCCGGAGAACTTGGCTTATTGAGTATTGCAGTCCCTACTGAATACGGAGGCATGGGAATGGGCTTTGTATCAACTATGCTGGTATGTGATTATATTTCTGGTGCAACTGGCTCCTTTAGTACTGCCTTCGGGGCTCACACCGGGATTGGCACACTGCCTATTACGCTTTATGGAACCGAGGAACAAAAGAAAAAATATGTGCCAAAATTAGCTTCAGGCGAATGGTTTGGTGCCTATTGTCTTACAGAACCCGGAGCCGGCTCTGACGCCAATTCAGGTAAAACTAAGGCCGTTCTTTCTGAAGATGGCAAGCATTACAGTATTACAGGTCAAAAAATGTGGATCTCCAATGCCGGATTTTGTAGTCTTTTCATTGTTTTCGCCCGAATCGGAGACGATAAGAACATTACAGGTTTTATTGTGGAAAACGACCCAAAGAATGGAATTTCAATGGGTGAAGAAGAAAAGAAATTAGGAATACACTCCTCCTCTACCCGCCAGGTCTTTTTTAATGATACCAAAGTGCCGGTTGAAAATATGCTGTCCGAACGAGGCAACGGATTTAAAATCGCCATGAATGCCCTGAATGTGGGTAGAATTAAATTGGCAGCAGCTTGTTTAGAAGCTCAAAGGCGCGTATTAAATGAGGCCGTGAACTATGCCAATGAACGCATACAGTTTAAAACGCCAATAATAAATTTTGGGGCCATTCAGTCCAAAATTGCCCAAATGGCCACGAATGCCTATGCAGGCGAATCTGCATGCTATCGTGCCGCCAAGAATATTGAGGATAGAATCTCTATTCGTGAGGCCGAAGGGAACTCACATCAGGAAGCCGAATTGAAAGGTGTTGAGGAATACGCCATAGAATGCTCCATCTTAAAAGTGGCTGTATCGGAAGATGTTCAAAATACTACAGATGAAGGAATACAGATCTTCGGCGGAATGGGCTTTAGTGCAGACACCCCGATGGAAAAGGCCTGGAGAGATGCCAGGATTGCCAGGATCTATGAAGGCACCAACGAAATTAACCGAATGCTGGCAGTAGGCATGCTCGTTAAAAAAGCAATGAAAGGCCATGTGGACCTTCTTGGTCCCGCCACGGCAGTAGGCGAAGAATTGATGGGTATCCCTTCTTTTGACACGCCCGATTTTTCTGAATTATTCGCAGAGGAAAAGGATCTGATTTCCCGACTTAAGAAAGTATTTCTAATGATCGCAGGAAGTGCCGTTCAGAAATTCGGACCGGATCTGGAGTCCCATCAACAAATATTGTTGGCCGCGGCAGACATACTGATCGAGATCTATATGGCTGAGTCTACCTTGCTGCGAACCGAGAAAAATGCCAAGCGAAACGGGAAAGAATCACAAACCGTTCAGATCGCCATGACACAACTCTATTTGTACGAAGCGGTAGATACCGTCATAAAGAAAGGGAAAGAAGCTATTGTTTCCTTTGCTGAAGGTGATGAGCAACGTATGATGCTGATGGGATTGAAACGTTTTACCAAATACACCAATCAGCCTAATGTTGTTGCCTTAAGAAACGTAGTGGCAGAGAAAGTTGCGGCAGATAACGCCTATACATTCGACAGTTAATAGAATAACCTTTTCAATAAAAAACCGCCCCTTATGGGCGGTTTTTGTTTTAGAGCATTTGTACGATTATTCCTTTATTTCAGAAAACTATAGTTTTTGGAATATTCCATCATCTGTTCTGCAAAAGTCGCAGCTTGTTCTACAGATACAGAAATGATCTCCCCGGAATCATTCATTTCCGCCACCAATTCAGGGTTTACAAAACCACTGTAAGGTGAAGAGGTAAAGACCGAATTTCGCTCCAGTACTTCCGCATGTAGTTCCTGGTCTACTTTTACTCCGTACCCTTCAACAAGGTCTTGTGCTGCCTGAAAATCGCCCTCAGATTTGATCCTTTGGGTTTCTCTGAGCAATTCCCCAAAAAGTTCTCTTAGTCTACTGTAGTCGTTAATATTGTAATAGGTCTTGCCATCGCGTTCCACCTTTTCAATGACATTCTCGGCCTTCCCTTTTTCAAAAACCCAGGCCGATACCCATTGACGGTTCACCATATGATCTTCCTCTATATCATCTCCCAGGTTTATGCGTACCAACTGTGTAACCAGTCCGTTTCTGATATACCGATCGTAAGAGGTCTTACCTAATTCCTCAGAATTATCAGTTAGACCAAGTTCCTGTAATTTTGGATCCATCAGAAAGTACAAACCAACCAGGTCTGCGCGCCCTTCTTCCATGGTAGAGGCGTAATTTTTAAGCGTTTCCTTGGGTTGCCCTATCCCCTCATTCAACTGCCCGGAGGCATGCCCAACCACTTCATGCAAAGCGGTAAGTAATTTAGAAGCGATTTTACCGTATTTTTCCTCCAGGGCGATCTCTTCCGCATCATTGGCAAATTCTTTTAAACGCCCCGATCCCCCTGCGTTGTTGTAGGAATCAATAATGTTTCCTAAGGATACCGACTTGCTGCCGTGATCTTGTCGTATCCAGTTGTTATTGGGAAGGTTCACTCCAATAGGCGTGCTGGGTGAGGCATCTCCTGCTTCTGCAGCTACATTCACTGTTTTATAAGATACCCCTACCACATTCTTTTTCTTGTGCTCTTCCATCAAGGGAGACATATCTTCAAACCACTGGGCATTTTCGGATAAAACTGCCATTTGTTTAGACATTTCAAAATCCTTTACCTGGATAATACTTTCATAGGAACCCTTATACCCTTTTGGATCATTGTAAACTTCGATAAATCCGTTGATCCAGTCTATATCCCCTTCTTTTGAATTCACCCAGGAGATGGCATAGGCATCCCAGGTATCCAGACTTCCGGTTTTATAATAGTCTATCAGCAAGGAGAGTGTATTGGCCTGTTGCTCATTTTCAGCAACTCCTTTAGCCAGTTCCAACCATTTTATGATCTCATCTATCGCATTGCCGTACAAACCACCAGATCTATACACCTCCTCCATAAGCATGCCGTCTTTTTTCACCAATTTAGTATTTAACCCAGACTCTACTGGCTTTCCTTCCGGTCCTTTGTAAGCCTTGGCATAAAAGTCTTCTACCTCTTTGTCTGTAATGGACGGATCATAGAAATTGATTGCGGATGCCGCCACATTGTCTACCCCTTTTTTCTTGTTCACCTTTTTAGCATCTTGTTCATTAAAGATCACATCAAAAGGTTCACCACTTAAATCGGTATTAGTTTCTTGTAAAAGCTCGGTCAAATACTCCGGAGTGAATTCCGGAATTAATTTGTCATTGGAATAATGATGGTGTATCCCATTGGAGAACCAAACCCTTTTCAAATAGGTTTCAAATGCTTGCCAATTATCGGAAGTTTTATCCCCGGTATATTTTTCGTAAACACTCTCAAGGGCTTTTCTGATCTGTAAATTATGTCGGTAATTCTGATCCCACATAATATCCCTCCCGGCCAATCCGGCCTGTGAAAGGTAGTATACCAATTTTTTTTGGTCCAGGCTCAATTCGTTGAATCCCGGGATCTGGTAGCGCAGAATCTGTATGTCTGCAAACTGTTCTACCAAGTACTCAAAAGACGTCTCTTCGGCAACTACAACAGCTTTTTCTGAGGTATCTTCATTACAGGACCAAACAATTGCCCCCATTAATAAGCATAAAAACAAAACTTTAAAGTTCATTTTAAATTGATTTTAATTGTTATAGCCCAAATGTAATTAATTAAGTACGTTTCTCGCTATTTTAGCAAATGAAGATCATCAGCAAAGATCCACTGAACAATAAGGTAAATACCATTCACCCTATGACACCTGAACTCCTAAAAGAAGTGTACTCTCCGGAAAAATTCCGGCAACAGGGCCATGACTTAATAGATCTCCTTGCCAATCATCTCGATGCTACCGTACATCAAAAAAATGACCAGGTCATAAAATGGAACCTGCCGGATGATGAGAAGAATTTTTGGATTGAATTCCAGGAAAAAGGAAATATAAAGGATTTCTTCCCTGAAATATTAAAACATACCACACACGTGCACCATCCCAAGTATGTTGGTCACCAGGTTTGTGCCCCCGCTCCGCAGGCTGCTTTGGCCGGTCTTGTTAGTTCCTTTCTCAATAACGGTATGGCTGTTTACGAAATGGGAATGGCCCCCACAGCAATTGAACGAATAGTTACCGATCTACTCGCTAAAAAATTAGGTTTTAAGGAAGAATCGCGAGGAATTCTTACCTCAGGGGGAACTCTTGCCAACCTAACGGCTTTGCTTGCAGCAAGAAAGGCTAAAGTAGCGCAGGATGTATGGAATGAAGGAAGTTCCAAGAAATTAGGGGTTATGGTATCTGCGGAAGCACACTACTGTGTGGACCGGGCTGCCAGGATCATGGGATTGGGTACAGCAGGTATCATTAAGGTACCAGTGAACTCAGACTTTTCCATAGACACTACCCTCCTTGAAAAATATTATAAAGATGCCCAAAACCAGGGGATAGATATATTTGCACTGGTAGGTTCTGCCCCTTCAACCGCCACCGGCATTTACGATGACCTCACCGCATTGAGTTCATTCTGTATTGAAAAAGACATTTGGTTCCATGTGGATGGCGCTCACGGAGGTGCTGCCATCTTTTCTGAAAAGTATAAACACACAGTGAAGGGTATTGACAAGGCAGATTCTGTGGTTATAGATGGGCATAAAATGATGCTTATGTCTGCAATTACCACCGCGCTAATATTTCGTGAAGGTCAGTATTCCCATACCACTTTTAGTCAGCATGCAGACTATCTCCTTCAAGATTCGGAAGAAGAAGATTGGTACAATCTGGCAAAACGAACCTTTGAGTGTACCAAGACCATGATGAGTTTGCAGTGGTTCTTGCTCTTAAAATTATACGGAGAGGCTGTTTTTGATCAGAATGTAACTACACTTTATGATCTGGGACAGGCCTTTGGAGCTTTGATCGGTAAAGATCCAAAATTACAACTGGCCACAACGCCCATGTCTAACATTGTTTGTTTTCGTTTTGTAGAAGCAGGTGTATCGAATGAAATACTTGATAAAATCAACCAAAAAATACGGACTGAATTATTAGAAGAGGGCACCTTCTATATCGTGCAGACCAAGATAAGGGGGGTGCATTTTCTGAGAACTACCATCATGAACCCATTTACAACCCCAGCAGCATTAGAAGAATTACTTACCCTCATAAAACAGAAAGGAGTCGCTTTGATCACTGCATAGATTCCAGGACCTGTTGCTCTGTAGCTTTTTTTGAAAAATTAATCGCACATTCAATCAAGGCGAGATGAGAATAGGCCTGAGGAAAGTTTCCTAAGAGTCTTTTGGTCTTAAAATCAATATCTTCACTAAAAAGGCCTAGATGATTACTATAAGATAACAATCGGTCAAAAAGTGCCATCGCTTTCTCCTCTTCTCCTATCTTAAAAAGGCTATTGATAAACCAAAAAGTACAGATGGTAAAGGAGGAAGAGGGTAATCCGAAATCATCCTCGTTCTTGTAGCGATACAACAAACCGTCATTACTGAGTTCTCGTTCAATGGCTTTAACTGTACTTATAAATTTGGGATCTCGTGCCGGAATAAAGCCATAAGACTCCATGAGCAGTACTGCCGCATCCAAATTTGGAGACCCGTAGGATTGTGTAAAGGCCCCTGCCTCTTCATTCCACGCATTATCCATGATATCCTTTTTGATAGTTTGCTCCAGAAGGCTCCACTTTTCTATCTTCCTAGTTTTACGGAAGATCCTGGCCACTTTGATAGCACGGTCTATGGCTACCCAGCACAATACCTTGGAAAAGGTAAAATGTCTGTCTTCTGTGCGGAACTCCCAAATTCCCTTATCGGGTTCTTCCCAGTGTTTCGCTACGATCCAGACAATACCTTTGGTGATGCCCCATAATTCCTCCCCATTTTCGATGTCAGTGCTGTGTTTGATCAATTGTTCATAAAGCACATCCATCAAAATTCCATAAATGTCATTTTGCTTTTGTTCATAAGCGGCATTTCCGACCCGTACTGGTTTAGACCCTTTATAACCACTTAAATGATCGAGGGTCTTTTCCGTTAATTTTTTTTCCTTATTGATACCGTACATGATCTGCAACTTCTCATCCTTATCGGGAATAAGATCTACTATAAATTGAAGGTATCTTCTGGCTACATTAGTATGTCCTAGATCTGCCATTACTTTAATTGCCATAGACGCATCGCGGATCCAGCAAAATCTATAATCCCAATTGCGAACCTCCCCTATGGTCTCTGGCAATGAAGTAGTTGCGGCAGCGAGTACTGCCCCGGTTTTGTTATAGGTTAATAACTTCAGGGTAATGGCACTGCGGTTTATCTGGGCGTTGTATTTCTTGTAGTTGGGAGTTTTATTGCTCCAGTTTAACCAATATACCTTAGTTCTTTCCAGGTCCAGGTAAACTTTTCGGGTGCTTGGCTGAAAGATCTTTTCATTATATGCCAACAGGAAATAACCATTTTCGGTAACCTCCATTACCCTACCCTCAACTACGGCGTTCTTGTTAAAGGAGGTATAGAGAAAAACCGTCTCAAACTTTTCACCCTGCGTTAAACTTACTATGAATTTCTTTTTAACATAGGTATGTGTCTTACCCATTGCATAGGCTAACCTGGGGTCATATTGAACACTAAAACTAGGTTTACCTGAAATGTGTTTTATAAAGCGAGCTATTTCAGGTGGCCCATAATATGAATTTGCACCCTTTAGATAGCGAGGCATAAAATCGTGTACCTCAAAAATATTCTCCCCCTCACTGAACCTTGTAATAAGAATGGCTGTATGTTTCTTGTAGCGTTGCTCTACGGAATAATCTGGCGCCACTTGTATACTAAAACTACCTCCTTTTTGTTCGTCCAATAATTTTGCAAAAACGGACGATGAGTCAAATTCGGGCAGACAGCTCCATTCAATGGCCCCCGTTTTAGACACAAGTGCCGCACTTCTACAATTTCCTATAATTCCATAATCTAAGTTGTCCATAAATGCGAATCTTGTAAAAATGTTGGTTTCATTGCAATTGCGCCTCAATTTGACGAAATTTAGAGAAATTAAAGCTAAAAGGAGTTAAAAACATTCATTTAATGGCCAAAACTATCATAATCTCAAATCGTCTCCCTGTTCAATTGCAAATTGATAATGGATCGATCATCGCGATCCCTAGTGTAGGAGGATTGGCTACAGGAATGAAATCTGTACATTCTGAAGGGCAAAGCCTTTGGATTGGATGGAGCGGACTAACGGAGGAAGAAATTCCCCACGAACTGGAAGAAAAGATCGATGAGGCCTTAGCCCAACATGGTTCTTCCAAAGTAAAGCTGACCACAGAAGAGGTGGATGGATTTTACTACGGCTTTAGCAACCGAACTATCTGGCCACTTTTTCATTATTTTCTGGAGTATGCGGAGTTTGAACTGGCAAGCTGGAACACCTACAAAGCCGTCAATCAGAAATTTGCAGATGCCATCTTGAAGGAGGCCGCTGAAGATGATATTATTTGGGTTCACGACTATCAGCTCATGCTCGTACCTCAGATGGTGCGTGAGGAAAGACCCGATATTTCTATTGGCTTTTTTCTCCATATACCCTTTCCTTCCTATGAAATTTTCAGGACCTTACCATGGCGTGAAGAAGTATTAATGGGCCTTCTGGGGTCCGACCTAATCGGATTTCACACTTATGACTACGAACGCCATTTTCTGAGCTCTGTGAGGCGTATCCTTGGACTGGAAGTTAGTTTTAATGACATCTATTCGGACGATAGGGTGGTGAAAGTAGATTCATTCCCCATGGGGATAGATTATGCAAAATTTAGTGAAGCCGCTAAACAACATCAATCGCTTTCAAAAAAAGATCAGTCAGAACTTCAAAGGAGACTAAACAAACACAAAGAGGCCTCCCCAGATGCCAAATTTCTGCTATCCATAGATCGCTTAGACTATTCAAAAGGAATTGCAAAACGTTTAAATGCCTATGAATACTTTTTAAAAAAATATCCGCAATACAAGGAAAAGGTACGACTCATTATCCTAGCAGTCCCCTCCAGATCTAATGTACCGCAATACCAACTGTTGAAGAGGGAAATAGATGAACTCGTTGGCAGGATCAACGGGGAACTGGCCACAGTTAGCTGGACACCCATTTGGTATTTTTATCGCTCTATGCCTTTTGATAATCTCATTGATCTGTACACATCATGCGACATTGCCTGGCTCACCCCCATCCGGGATGGAATGAACCTGGTGGCCAAAGAATACATTGCCACCCGTACGGATAAGACCGGTGTACTTATATTAAGTGAAATGGCCGGATCTGCCAATGAAATGAATGAATCCCTGTTGATCAATCCGAATAATTTTGAGCAAATAGCCGATACAATTCACCGGGCGATCCAAATGCCTGAGGAGGAACAAAAAGAGCGAAATAGTGTTTTACAAAAAAGACTGGAACGCTACAATGTAGAAAAATGGGCCAACGACTTTATGAGATCCCTCACCATACAGAGCGATAAGGACCCTACCTACGTAACCAGACGCTTATCGGTAGATCTTACAAATATCATTATGTCCCAGTACAGAAAAGCCAAACGCCGATTGTTGTTTTTAGACTATGACGGCACCCTGGCCGGGTTTAAAAACGATCCCCAAAAAGCTGCTCCGGATGCCGCGTTGTATGAACTGATAGACCAACTTTCCGACTTGCCAAATACCGATGTCTATCTCATCAGTGGACGCGACAAGGAAACTTTTGAACGCTGGTTCCTGAAGAAGAAATACAACATGATCGTAGAACATGGCGTATGGCTTTCAGAGAATGGCTCCGAATTTACAATGCTCGAGAATGTGAAGAAAGATTGGATGGAAAAGATATTGCCTGTGTTAGAGTCTTTTGTAGACAGAACACCCGGCAGTTTTGTTGAGGAAAAGAATTATTCCCTGGCATGGCATTACCGAAATACTGATCCCGACTTTGGGCAAAAACGAGCCTCCGAATTGAATACGGTACTTCGAAGCCTAATTGCCAATGACGATCTAAGTGTGTTGAATGGCAATAAGGTAATGGAGATAAAAAGCAGTAATGTGAATAAAGGAAGAGCTGCAATGCGTATTTTTACTCAGAAAGAATACGATTTTGTGTTTGCAATCGGAGATGACTGGACAGACGAGTTTATGTTTCAGGAATTACCGGAGACAGCAGTAACGGTGAAGGTGGGCAGACAGAAAACACAGGCCAAATACTATCTAGACAGCATAAAAAATGTACGCGACTTACTCCAAAGGTTTACAGAAAAAAAAATATAAGTTCCAGAATATTTTACTCCTCCTGCTCAGTAGTTCATGGGCATTTTTAGGGATGGCTCAGGCAAATACCGAAGTATTTGTGCTTACGCTGAATGTCACTTCAGAAGGTTTGGATTTTTCAGATTTACAGAATATTTCGAACAATCCGGGCTATGACAACCAACCTTCTTTTTACAATGACAATCTGCTGTTATTCTCCTCCACCCGCAACAGCCAAACAGATATTGCCGCATATTACCGGAACAAGGATAGTTTGCAATGGAAAACAAACACCCCAAACGGCAGCGAATACTCCCCTCTGAAGATCCCTGGAAAGAAGGCTTTTTCCGCTATTAGGCTAGATAAGGACGGGACCCAACTTTTGTATGAGTATAACTGGCTAAACGGAGATTCTCGTGTGCTACTAAAAAAACTGAAGGTTGGATATCACCTGTGGTATAGCCCCGATATTCTGGTATCCGCGGTATTAGTGGATAATAGAATGGACCTGGTGGTTTCAAATTTAAAGGATGGCACCAACTATACCTTCCAAAAAAATGTAGGTAGATCTCTCCACAAGATCCCCAACTCAGAACTCATCAGTTTTATCAGTAATGAAGGCGACGGCTTGCAAATAAAGTCAATGAATCCTATTTCCGGAGCAACAAAATTACTCGCTGCTCTTCCTCCCGGGGTTCAGGATATTTGCTGGTTGATAAATGGAACCATTTTGGCAGGTAAGGATAATTCACTCCTCGGACTATCCCCTGAGGCTGGCGAAAGCCAATGGAAAGTACTGACAGAATTCCCGAAAAATAAAATCTCGAATATTTCACGGATCACTCCCAATGCTATATCTGGAAAACTGGCCCTGGTGGCCGAAATTCCATCCAATTAATCCCAGAGCATATGAAGTTTTTACACAACAATAACCGAGTGGAGGCTTTTAGTGATGGTGTTTTTGCCTTTGGAGCCACCCTCATGGTGGTAACCCTGGACATGAATGATACTCTTTTGGTCACAGGAGCCAAAGCAAGCAGTTTTATAAGTTTTGGAGTCAGTTTTTTTGTTTTGGTGATCCTGTGGAAAGTGCACTATAATTTCTTCAGACGAAATAGTTACATAGACAATTGGATCATTGCCTTAAATTCCATTCTCCTCTTTGTGGTACTGTATTACGTATTTCCATTAAAGTCGCTCATCAACTCATGGATGGGCCTACAGGCGATCAACAGGGACGAATTGGCTTCCTTATTTGTGATGTATGGTTTAGGATTTGCCATCATTTTTTTATGCTATGCGCTCATGTATTACAGAGCATATAAAAAGACCAAAGTACTGGATACTTCGATAGAGCTACTTTTTTATGCCCAGCATTTTTCTCTATATACACTTACAGCATTAGTGTCGATTATATTAGGAGTTTTAAAAGTTGGTATTAACTTTGGAGCGCCAGGATTCTTTTATGGCTTGTTAGGCCCATTATGTTACCTGCATGCAACCTGGTTCGATAAAAATTACAGAAAATAATTACTATGAAATATCTATTTATTCCTGTCCTGATCATCTCTTTACAGTTTTCGTATGGGCAATCCTCTAAGGACATTTACGACATCATTGATACCGTTTCTTCGGAACGTATTAAAGCCGATGTCACCCAACTGACAAATTTTGGTACGCGCCATACCCTTAGTGATACCCTTTCTTCAACACGGGGAATTGGCGCGGCCAGGCGTTGGATAAAAAGTGAGTTCGATAATATATCGGTATCATGCAGCAATTGCCTGGATGTATTTTATCATCAAACCCTGGTAAAAAAAGGGGATAATCAGCG
The DNA here is from genome assembly GCF_049669965.1 of Muriicola sp. Taxonomy (NCBI): domain Bacteria; kingdom Pseudomonadati; phylum Bacteroidota; class Flavobacteriia; order Flavobacteriales; family Flavobacteriaceae; genus Muriicola; species Muriicola sp. The sequence continues at coordinate 26,817 of NZ_JBATLB010000058.1, forward strand.
GATAGTTAAAGATGTGAAGGTGGTAAACGTCTTAGCCATCCAAAAAGGCACCAAATACCCGGATCGCTACGTCATTATGAGTGGAGATATAGATTCCAGGGTTAGTGACCCAACTGATTACACCTCAGAATCTCCGGGGGCCAATGACAATGCCAGTGGAATGGCAGGCACTATGGAGGCTGCAAGGGTACTGTCCAAATACAATTTTGACAATAGTATTATTTATGTCGGCTTATCTGGCTAAGAACAGGGATTGGATGGGGGTAAATTCCTGGCGGCATTTGCCAAAGAAAAAGGATGGGACATTATTGGGGTTTTAAACAATGATATGATAGGTAATATTACAGGAGTAGATGGTGTGATAAGCAATCGCGATTTCAGGATCTTCTCGGAACCTGTTCCTCCTACTGAAACGGAGCGTGAGCGAAATGCACGAAGATTTTATGGAGGTGAGGTAGATGGAATTTCAAGGCAATTGGCCCGCTATATTCACAAGACCACAAGGACCTATATGCCCGAAATGAACCCAATGCTTATTTACCGTCTGGACAGATTTGGCAGAGGAGGGCATCACAGACCTTTCAATGACGAAGGTTTTCCGGGCATCAGGATCATGGAGGCCCATGAAAATTACACCCAACAACATCAGGATATACGTCTTGAGGATGGGACAGCATATGGTGACGTATTGGAACACGTAAATTTCGAATACGCCAAGAAACTGACTGCCGTGAACGCTATTAATCTGGCCTCTCTGGCCTGGGCACCTCCTGCCCCTAAAGAAGTTCAGATCGGGGGGATCGTTGCCCCGTCTGCTATTTTAAAATGGAGCAAGTCAGAAGGCGCAGTCGCTTACAAGATCTACTGGCGAGATACTACCTCCCCTACCTGGGATCACAGCAGGCTGGTGGGTGATATTGATGAGTTCGCCCTGGAAGGGATCGTTATAGATAATTATTTCTTTGGGGTTGCCGCGGTGAGTGCAGAAGGATTTGAAAGTCCGGTTGTGTTTCCCAATGGTATTTTCCGGAACTAAGGTAATATGACCGCAAATCGCTTTATAACTAAAGGACTTTTGGGGGGCCTATGTATGCTGCTCTTTGGTTGTGGACCAGAACAGAAAGAAACTACTCCCCCCACTATTGCAGGCTACCTTCCTGACCTCAACATCCTCTTTGAGGATTACGAGAAAATGGAGCGTGCCAATCGCTTTGATGATATTGCAAGAGAGATCATTATCGCAAACAGGGACCTGAATTCGTCGGAGCTCTACATGGAAGCTGCCTCCCTGTATCAACTTTCAGATAAACTAGACTCTACGGTGTTTTACATCCACAAGGCCCTGGATTACGGAATGGCCAATCCCACCATCTTAAAACAATACCCAGGCCTTAAAGACATGAAAACCAAGGAGGTGAAACATCTTCAAAAACGTCTCGATTCTTTGAAAACAAGACTCCATAATATTTCAAATTTTACCCTGGAAATGAGGTCAATGGATCAATTCTGGCCCTATTTTGAACGAGCAAAAGCTAATCCCGATAGTGCCAAAATCTATTTAAAGGAGTTTATTCTATCAGGGCCTCCGGAGATCAGAGACTATTTCGCTATCCGCTATTACAATGTTGAAAATATGTACGGACAAATGATCAATGGCTCCCCGGCTTACTATAGCTATCTGCAGAAATATTTAAAGAACCAAGATCTGGAGGGACTAAAGAAACAAACTGCCCTGGCCATGGAGTCTTTTAAATCCTTGTATCCCAGTGCGGTGTTCCCTAAGGTCTTTATGGTGCCCGGCTTGTTAAATTCCGGTGGTACCGCTTCCGAAATGGGATTGTATATTGGAGGGGATATGTACGGAAGGTCCGATACAATGCCAGTTACAGAATTAAGTGAATGGCAAAAAGAGGCCATCATGGAAATAAACAAACTTCCCCAACTCATTCTTCATGAATTGATGCATTTTCAGCAAAATTACGGCGATACTGAAAACAAGGATAAAGTACTTAACAAGATCATTGAAGAAGGGGTCTGTGATTTCCTGGTAGAGCTTACAACAGGAGATCCCATACAAACTACCCAATTGGAATATTTGAAAATTCCGGAAAATTTTAAGGCAATATCCGAGGACCTCCAACGAGAATTGTATTCAGATGATCTTTCTAATTGGATGTACAATGGTGGATCTATTGAAGACAGGCCAAACGACCTGGGATATGCCCTGGGCTACCTTATTTCAAAGTCGTATTATCAAAATGCTTCAGATAAGACTAAAGCCCTGGAAGCGCTTCTTACCACAAATGATATGCGATCTATTCTGGAGGCCAGCGATTACGGGTATCTTTTGATAATAGACCCATCTATCTAAACGAATAACATGAAATACAGCCGTTTTTGCATCCTGCTTTTGAGTGTTTTACTGGCCCATAATGGGCATGCACAGCTGTTTACACAGCAAGATAGCCTTCGCGGCAGTATCACTCCGGAAAGAGCCTGGTGGGATCTTACTTTCTATGACCTGCAGCTAAAGGTAGATCCGGATAATAAGTTTATTGAAGGGTCTAATCTAGTTCGCTATAAGGTGTTGAAACCATCTCAGCTTATGCAAATAGACCTGCAACAACCCATGAAGATCTTAAGCATATTTCAAGATGGAAAACCTTTGAGCTACACAACCAAGGGTTATTCACATTTTATAAGCCTGGATAAACCTCAGCAGGTGGGTGACCTCAATGAAATTTTGATCAATTACTCCGGAAATCCCCGGGAAGCGATAAGGGCCCCCTGGGATGGAGGCTTTTCATGGCGTGAAGATTCTAACGGTAAGCCTTTTGTTGCCACCTCCTGTCAGGGTCTGGGGGCCAGTTCTTGGTGGCCCAACAAGGATCATATGTACGATGAGGTAGACAGCATGGCCATCCGGGTTACCGTGCCCAAGGATCTGGTGGCAGTGGCCAATGGCAAACTTAAACAGGTTCATGAGCAAGAAGACAGCAAGACATACGACTGGTATGTTGCGAACCCCATCAATAATTACGGAGTGAATGTAAATATTGCCGACTATACCTCATATGAAGAGACCTACGCCGGCGAAAAGGGTCCTTTAGAGATTTCTTACTATGTGCTAAAAGAAAATTTGGAAAAGGCCAAGGAACAATTCAAACAAGTACCCCTTATGCTGGAAGCCTTTGAATATTGGTTCGGACCCTATCCCTTCTATGAGGACAGCTATAAGTTGGTTGAGGTACCCTATCTGGGTATGGAACATCAGAGTTCTATTACCTATGGAAACAAATACCAAAATGGCTATCTGGGCTATGACCTGTCTGGTTCCGGATGGGGAATGACATTCGACTTTATTATTATTCACGAATCCGGCCACGAGTGGTTCGCCAATAGTATTACGTATAAGGATATGGCAGATATGTGGGTCCATGAGGGCTTTACAGCCTATTCAGAAAATCTTTACCTGGATTATCACGAGGGCAAGACCGCATCATCCGAATATGTTGTGGGCACCCGCCGAAATATTCGGAATGACCGGCCTGTCATTGGTCCGTATGGCGTTAATAAATCAGGTTCTGGCGATATGTATTACAAAGGCGCCAATATGCTTCACACCCTCAGACAATTGCTGGAAGACGATGATAAATGGCGGGGGATTCTGCGCGGACTGAATTCAGAATTTTATCATCAAACCGTCACCACTGATCAAATTGAAAATTATCTCAGCGAGCACACAGGAATAGATCTCACTGCCTTTTTTAACCAATATCTGAGGACAAATAAGATCCCAACGCTCCTATATAAAATAGAAGAAGATACTATTACATACAGGTATACCGATGTTGTCCCGGACTTTGATATGCCGGTGCGTATTTTCATTGGGGATACTACCCATTGGCTTTTTCCAACAACGGACTGGAAAAACGATAAACTATCTAAGGCAGCCCAAATGGTCGTAGATAAGAACCTTTATATCAAAGCCAAAAGGTTAAATTAAAATAAGATACCTTTGCACAATCATTTTCTGCTCTCACTAAGCCAGCGTGTTATCGTTCTTAGTAAATTTCGAGTGAAGATGCCGTTCCTATCATGTCTAAATTACCAAAGAAACATCGCTTTGTAGACCTTTCAGATTATGGAAGACCTGCAGGAAAAAAAATAGCCATTTTACTTAAAAATACCTCCGCAACCCCCATCCATATTACGCTCAGTTTTGTTGTATGTGGCATTATGGCTACCATTTGTATATTATTACAATACTACTGGGCAGCGGCCGTATTGTTAGTGATAAAATCTATACTAGATGCCGCCGATGGCGAATTGGCCCGATTAAAGAAAACCCCTTCATATACAGGTCGTTACCTGGATTCTATCTCCGATATTATCTTAAACATCCTTCTTTTAACAACCATCTGGTATGTAACCGAAGGATCCGTAATCTTTACAATCCTTGCATTATTCGGGCTTCAATTACAAGGTACCCTATACAATTATTACTATGTAATACTGCGTAACAGATTCAATGGCGATACCACCAGTAGAGTATTTGAAAATGAAGTTCCCAAGGCCATGGCAGGGGAAAAACAACAACATGTAACCCTACTTTTCAATATCTATCATTTTTTCTATGGTCCATTTGATAAGATAATTTACCGTTTGGATCGGGAAGCAGTTGAGGGCAAAGAATTACCGAAGTGGTTTATGACAACCGTATCAACATTTGGTCTTGGTTTCCAACTATTGATAATAGGCGGGATGCTGGTTTTTGATCTGAAGGACTATATCATTCCTTTTTTTATTGGTTTTTCTCTTTTAATTTTCATTTTTATAGGATTGAGAAGGTTTCTAAATCGGTAATTCTTTCTACCTTACCTTTTCACAGAACACAAGCGTTTCCAAGCTAAAGGACAACCTTGTTCACCTATAAATAACTATTGCAATGCAACGACTTTTTATCCTTATTTGTGTAATCCTTCTGGGATCATGCCAACCAACACCCGAGCAAAAGATAACATCGGGCACTCTTATTTCAGATGTTTCCATCATAGAGGTGTCTAGCGGAAATATATTAGAACATCAATTTGTTGAGATAGACTCTGGTAAGATCAGACGAATTCTAACGTCGGTCAAGGATTTAAATTCTTATCAAACAGTAATTGACGGGAAAGGCAAGTTCCTGATACCTGGTTTATCGGAAATGCATGCTCATATTCCTTCCCCACCGGTCTCAAAAGAATCATTGGAAGACATCCTTTTTTTATACCTCTCTAATGGTATCACAACTATCCGAGGAATGTTGGGGCACCCATCGCACCTCGAACTTAAAAAAATGGTGGCTAAAGGCGAGGTACTGGGTCCCAGAATCTTTACCTCCAGCCCATCGCTTAATGGCAACACCGTAAGGACCCCGGAGGAAGCTAAAGCCAAGGTTACACAGTATCAGCAAGATGGGTACGACTTTCTAAAAATTCACCCTGGTATTTTAAGACCGGTATTCGATCAGATAGTAATGACTGCAAACGAGGTAAATATTCCCTTTGCAGGTCATGTACCTGTAGATGTGGGTATACGCCATGCATTGAATAGCGGCTACTCTTCTATTGATCACGTAGATGGGTTTTTGGAAGGCCTTGTTCCTGAGAGCGCCCATGTAAATCCAAGAGAAAATGGATTTTTTGGGTATGATTTTACTATGCTGGCCGATACTACGCTGATCCCCTCCCTGGTTGGATTATCCAAGAAGAATAAGGTATGGATAGTCCCTACTCAAAGTCTCTTTGAGCGTTGGTTTGCCCCGGTTTCATCAGACCAACTATTAAGAGAGCCGGAAATGAGCTATATGCCGGTGACCACCCTCACTAACTGGAAGATCCGTAAAGAACAATCCATGGGAAAAGACACAGGTTTTAGTGAAGTTCAATGGGAGCGATTTAATGCAATCCGACTTCAGTTGATCAAGGCTTTACAAGAAAACGGACACGGAATGCTACTAGGGTCAGACGCCCCTCAATTATTCAATGTCCCGGGCTTCTCTATTCATCACGAAATAGAAGGAATGCTCCATGCTGGATTATCTCCGCTTCAGATCCTTCAAAGTGGCACTATGAATCCGGCTATTTATTTTGAACGCCAAGAAGAATTCGGACAAATAAAGGAAGGCTTGGCTGCAGACTTGTTGCTTTTAGGGGGAAATCCGCTGGAAGATATGCAAGCACTAAAAAAATTAGAGGGTGTAATGATCGCGGGCAGGTGGATAGATCGGAAAACCATCGACAAAAAACTTAAGGTCATCGCGTCACATGCAGAAAATCAATAATCAGATGGATATGAAATTCTTTAAACATCTCATTGTGTTAACATCGGTTTTAAAAAAAATATCTGTTGCAGTCTTTTTCTTTACCTTCTTTCACGGTCTTGGTCAAACCCTATTGGTACCAGATCGCGTATTTGATGGTGAGACGATGCATTCAGGATGGGTTGTTACTATTACCGGAAACATAATAACCTACGCAGGCACCCCTGAAGGATTTAAGGGATCAAAAGGCGTAACAAAAATTTCCCTTCCTGGTATGACATTGATGCCCGGCATTATTGAGGGTCATTCTCATCTCTTGTTACATCCATATAATGAAACATCCTGGAATGACCAGGTCTTAAAGGAATCTCCAGCAGAAAGAGCTATTAGGGGAGTTGTCCATGCCAGGAATTCTCTAATGGCCGGCATCACCACTATGCGCGATCTGGGTGCAGAAGGAGCGGGATACACGGATGTTTATTTAAAAAAGACCATAGATGAAGGGATCATTCCCGGACCCCGATTACTGGTGGCAGGTCCTGCCATTGTTGCTACAGGGGCATACGGCCCAAAGGGTTTTCACGATGGTGTAAGCGTACCTTTGGGAGCCGAAACTGCCAGTGGTATAGATGAGGTTATTAAGACGGTGCGCAGGCAACTTGGGAATGGCGCTTCCTTTATCAAGGTTTATGCAGACTACAGATGGACCCCGGGCGCTCCTTCTCAGCCAACGTTTTTACCTCAGGAGCTGGAAGCTATGGTAGCTACCGCTACATCTGCAGGGAGCTATGTAGTAGCGCACGCCAGTACCCCAGAAGGTATGCGCCGCGCCATAATGGCGGGTGTAGAAACTATTGAGCACGGAGACGGGGGCACTCTTGAGATCTTTGAATTAATGAAAAAAAATAATGTGGCCTTATGCCCTACCCTGGCTGCTGGTGATGCCATTGAACAATACATGGGTTGGGATAAAGAAAAAGAAAGTGAACCCGATAGGATTAAAGCGAAGAAAATCTCGTTTAACCTTGCGCTAAAATCAGGAGTTACCATAGTATTTGGAGGTGATGTAGGGGTCTTTCCCCACGGAGAGAACTACCGGGAGATGCAATTAATGGTCTCTTACGGCATGCAACCACTGGAGGTTTTAAAGACCGCTACTAGTGTAAATGCAAAGGTTTTTCATTTAAACAATCTGGGACAGATTAGACAAGGCTATCTGGCAGATCTAATTGCTGTAAAAGGAGATCCTTCTAAGGATATATTGGCCATAAAAAACATAAAGATGGTTATGAAGGATGGGGAAATACTAAAACAGGAAAATTAGTGATGTAAGCTGTTCTTGGCCTCTTCCATGCCTTGCCAAAGCAATTCAGAAATTCTTTTTCAGGGCTCTTTCTGTAAAGTAGATCATAGCGATACTGCTAACCAAAACCAAGGACACAATTAGGATTACATTGGTCATTTCATCAAAATGAAAGAAGAACCCTGTAAAGATTCCAAACAATGTAAGCAGAAAACCTTGTTTGATCATTTCCTTGGCGGCTATTATCTGGGCAAAGTCCCATCGTTCCTGAGATCTCATTGAAGAGGACGTCCTGTACCCATACCATCTGTTTACTTTTTTAGGCGGAAAAATCCTGAGTAAATTTCCCATTAGTAAGAAGGCTATTCCCACAAAAAGGCATCCCAGAAATAAGCTATTAGAAAAGGTCATCGTTGCTTTTGCTGTAAATATATAGCTTATCCATTAAATTTAGATTCCAATCTTGTGTCTGCGGAGTTTCTTTATCCGGAATTAATTTAAAAAATATACTCTACTTCATTAACAACTCTTTAAGAGTTGCAAGGAGTGATTTTGGTATATTTAACAATCTAACTTCGAACGAACACCAACTATGAAAAAAAGTTTACTCTCAGTGATGCTGTTGGCATCTGTCTCCCTCTTTGCACAAGATTTTAAAATGGACCTGGTCCAGGACCTAAAACCACGAAACATAGGCCCTGGCGGCATGAGTGGAAGGGTAACAGCCATTGATGTGGTCCACACCGATCCGGATCTTATGTACGTGGGTACCGCCTCAGGCGGGTTGTGGAAATCATCCTCAGGTGGAATTACCTGGAATCCGGTCTTTGACAAGGAAGTAACTGCCTCTATCGGTGCGGTAGCCATCCAACAAAGCAATCCTTCGGTTATCTGGGTAGGGACAGGAGAAGGAAATCCAAGGAATAGCCTCAACGGAGGTTATGGGGTCTATAAGTCGCTCGACGGTGGCAAGACATGGATGGCCATGGGATTGGAAAAAACGAGACATATTCACAGGATTATTATAGATCCTGCAGATCCTAACACAGTATATGTGGGGGCCATAGGTTCTCCCTGGGGGGAACATCCGGAACGTGGGGTCTTTAAAACAACAGACGGCGGCAAGTCGTGGTCCAAAGTACTTTTTGTGAATAACCGGACGGGGGTTGCCGACCTGATAATGGACCCAACGAATCCAAATAAACTATTTGCCGCTATGTGGGAACACAAAAGAGATCCCTGGTTCTTTAAATCCGGAGGTGCAGGAAGTGGACTTTATATGACGCACGACGGAGGGGATAATTGGAAAAAGATAGGCGAAGAAGAAGGCTTTCCCAAAGGGGAATTGGGGAGGATAGGTGTTGCAGTTGCCCGCAGTAAACCTTCGGTGGTCTATGCACTGGTGGAAGCTAAGAAGAATGCGCTCTACAAATCCGAGGATGGCGGATTTAAATGGAAAATGATCAATAACAAAAGTGATATTGGGAACAGACCGTTTTACTATTCCGAGATCTATGTGGATCCACAAAATGAGAACAGGGTCTATTCGGTCTTTACCTATGTGAATGTTTCAGAAGACGGAGGTAAAAATTTTACTGAATTAATGCCGGCCTATGGGGTCGCCAATGGAGTACATCCGGATCATCATGCCTGGTGGATCCATCCCGAAGATGGGAGCTTTATGATCGATGGAAATGACGGAGGGATGAATATCACAAGGGATAGAGGTGACAGTTGGCGGTTTATAGGGAACCTACCCGTGGGTCAGTTCTACCATATCAGCACAGATAATGAATTTCCCTATAATGTCTATGGGGGCATGCAGGATAATGGTTCATGGCGCGGCCCGGCCTATGTCTGGAAAGACCAGGGAATTCGCAATAGCTATTGGCAGGAGATTGCCTTTGGCGATGGATTTGACGTGGTACCGGACAAAGAGGATTCGCGTTACGGCTATGCGATGAGTCAGCAGGGATTTGTTAGCAGGTACGATCATATCACCGGGAATAACTACACCGTACGTCCTACCCCACCAGATGCCACCACCGAATTGAGATTTAACTGGAATGCGGGTATCGGACAAGATCCGTTTGACACTAATACCGTGTATTTTGGCAGTCAGTTTGTACATAAAAGCACCAATAAGGGCCTTACCTGGGAAGTGATCTCCCCGGATATGACCACTAACGATCCTGAAAAACTTAAGCAAAGTGAAAGTGGAGGACTCACCATGGATGCAACCGGTGCGGAAAACCACTGCACTATCTTGGTCATTGAACCCTCCCCGGTAGAAAGAAATATGCTGTGGGTTGGAACCGATGACGGACGGGTACATATTACCCAGAATGGCGGTGCGAATTGGACAGAAGTTACCCAAAACATAAAAGGACTCCCTAAAGGTAGTTGGATCCCGCAGATCAGGGCTACTAAAAACCTGGGCGAAGCATACCTTATCGCAAATGATTACAGAAGGTTTAATTACACTCCGTATGCCTTTAGAACGAGGGATTACGGGAAGACCTGGGAACGGATCGTAGATCAGAATGATGTTCAAAGCTATACGCTTTCTATTGTAGAGGATCCGGAAAATCCGAATCTTGTATTCCTTGGCACAGACGACGGACTATATGTATCCTTCGATGGAACTAAAAAATGGCAAAAATGGACAGAAGGGTTTCCTACCGTCTCCACCAAGGACCTTGCAATACACCCAAGGGAGCAAGATCTTGTTATTGGAACTTTTGGGCGTGCCGCCTGGGTGTTAGATGATATAAGGCCCCTGCGAGCTGTTGCGGCAGATCCGGGGATACTGCTGAGGGATATTAAAGTATTCGATCCGCCTACCGCTTACCAGGCAGCCTATCAGCAACCCACCGGTAGCCGTTTTGGAGCCGATGCCCTATTTAATGCAGAAAACCGGAAGGAAGGTGCAATGATCACCTTTTTCTTAAAGGATGGATATAAAAAGGAAGTGTCAAAGAAAGAGTCTGATGAAGGGAAGGAAGAAGACGATGAGGCCAAAGAAGATGAAAACGGAGAAGGAAATGAAACGGAAAAAACAAAAGACTCCGTACAAGTTCAGATCTACAACGCGGATAAACTGATAAGGACCTTAAAATTCAAAACACCAGAAAAGGCAGGTTTCCACAGGGTCTATTGGAATATGGACGAAAAAGGTCCGGACAGGCCCTCGCGTACCATCCGAAAGCGAAACAGAGAAGCCGGTGGGGTAAATGTAAAACCGGGTACCTACAAGCTGGTTGTTTCCTTGGGTGAAGCATCGGATGAAACCATGATCACAGTTGCTTCCGATCCACGATTGGATACCTCAGCAGGAGTCATCAACGAAGTCTATGAAGCCAGTAAAAAACTGGAAAGCTTTACCCAGACCGCAGCCAATGCCGTTAAACAACTTGCAGAAAGTAAAAAAGTGGCAGACGAATATCAAAAGGAACTTAAAGAGCTAGATAAAGAAGCATTTAAGGATGCCATCAAGGCTTCTAAGGATATTTCAAAGAAAATTGATGGACTTATAGATATCTATCTGGGAAAAGAAGACAAAAGACAAGGAATTACCCGCAATCCGGAGCTTACTGTTACAAGGAGAATTGGGAATGCCTACCAATATGTAAGATCGCGAAAAACCGGGATCACGGAAACTGAGACCCGACTCATAGAATTCGCGGAAGCAGACCTAAAGGGGGCTTTGGAGAAGACCAATACCTTTTTTAGGGAAGACTGGAAAAACTACAAGGACACCATAGAGCCCCTTAGTATCTCAAAGTTTAAGGAAACTGCATCCATTACAATGGATTAAGTCTTGGTAGAAAAACCGTTACAATACCTAACAATAAAGATTAAATCTAAAAAGATGATCATGAAAAAAATTAGTCTCTTACTGATGCTCGTAATTCTTTGGAATTGCAAGGAAAATAAGGAAGATACCATCGTCCAAAATCTAAAATCCTACACTATTGAACAAATGATGGATAATGAGAATGTAGGGGGTGGGAGTTTTTCACCAGATCTATCCAAATTACTGGTTACCAGTAACAGATCTGGGATTTATAATATGTACACCATTGCCACAGCGGGAGGAGAACTTCAGCCTGTGACGCAATCGGACAGTTCTTCTGTATTTGCGATCTCTTATTTTCCGGAAGACGAACGGATGTTGTTTCGAATGGATAATAATGGAGATGAAATCTATCATATCTATCTCAGGGATAGAGATGGATCCCATAGAGATCTTACACCTTTTGAAGGCAGCAGGTCATTGTTTTACCGATGGGCCAACGATGATAAAAGTTTATTTTTTGGCTCCAATCAGCGAGACAACAGGTATACAGATCTGTATAAAATGGACCTGGCTACTTTTACCCCTACCCTCATCTATCAGAATGATGAGGGGTATAATCTTGAAGCCATCTCTCATGATGAGAAATATGTAGCCTTGAGCAAATCTATTAATACCAATGATAGTGATCTGTATTTATACAATCTGGATGATGAAATACTGATCAAAATAAATGAAAATCAAAGTGCCAATAGTGCCCAGGATTTCACTTTAGACAATACCGGCTTTTTATATACTACTGATGAGGGTTCTGAATTTTCATATCTGATGAGGTACGATGTAACTTCAGGCACGCGCGAGAAGGTATTGGAAAAAGAATGGGACATAGTGGGATCTTATTTCACAGAGAATGGAAAATACAGGGTAACCTATATCAACGAAGATGCTAAGAATAGTATTGAAGTTATGGAGGTTGCTACGGGCCAACTGATGGCATTACCCGCTATTGGGGAGATGGATATCACAGATGTGGCCTTTTCCGATGATGAAAGTCTTATGAGATTTTATGCAGGCGGATCCAATGCACCTTCTGACCTTTATGTCTATAACATTGAGACCAAAGAGCAAACTGAGCTAACGGATGTGCTCAACAAAGAGATTCAACGGCAAGATCTGGTAAATGCTGAAGTAATTAGATTTAGCTCTTTTGATGGCCTGGAAGTACCGGCCATTTACTACAAGCCTCATCAGGCATCTGAGACCAACAAGGTGCCCGCGCTTGTATGGGTGCATGGTGGTCCGGGCGGACAAAGCAGACAAAACTTTAGTTCCTTTATTCAGTACCTGGTGAATCATGGGTATGCCATCCTTGCCGTAAATAACCGCGGTAGTAGTGGGTATGGTAAAACCTTTTACCAAATGGACGATTTAAATCATGGGGATAAAGATCTTAAAGATTGTGTAGAAGGAAAAAACTGGCTGGCCTCCCAGCCAGAAATAGATCCTGATAAAATCGGTATTATAGGCGGGTCATATGGTGGTTATATGACTATGGCCGCCCTGACGTATACCCCGGAAGAATTCGCCGTAGGGGTAAACTTGTTTGGTGTTACCAATTGGATCCGAACACTTAGAAGTATTCCACCATGGTGGGAGTCTTTTAAAGATGCCCTTTATAAAGAGCTTGGTGACCCTAATAGTGCAGACTCTGTTAGGCTTAGGGCCATCTCACCTCTTTTTCACACCGATAAGGTAACAAAGCCATTGATTGTATTACAGGGCTCTCAGGATCCACGGGTACTTCAGATAGAATCTGATGAGATTGTGGCTGGTGTTAGGAAGAATGGGGTCCCGGTAGAATATGTACTCTTTGAGGACGAAGGCCATGGCTTTGTTAAAAAAGAAAATCAAATTGAAGCGTATAGCAAAGTTTTGGAATTTTTAGATGTCTACTTAAAGGAAGATAAGGGGAAACCTATACAAGACGGGCAATCTATTGAATTAAACAACCAAGGTGAATGAGACGAATAACTCTGTGTTTTGCTATTTTAATAAGTGCTGTTGGTTTCGCTCAGAATACGGGAGAAGATGACTGGGGCGCCTGGTATATGTACTTTGGAACTAATAAGGTCTCAGATAAGCTAAGTATACATTCTGAAGCCCAAATTCGATTTTATGAAACAACAGGAAATTTTAATCAGCTACTGCTAAGGACGGGCCTAAACTACCATATAAATCCCGATGCCATAGCAACCTTTGGATACGCGTATATAGCAACCGATGGGACGTTTGAAGAATTTCCGAACGAAATAGATTCCAAAGAAAACAGGATCTTTCAGCAACTTATCCTTAAGAATAAGGTCGGGCAATTTTTGTTTGAACATCGGTATAGGCTAGAGCAGCGCTTTATTGATTTTGGCGAAACCACCGATACGCAGCACAGGGCACGGTACAGGTTACAGCTTACCCTGCCCCTAACCAATACCTTTTTTGTCAATGTATACGACGAAGTATTTATAAACCTGCAGGACGATATATTTGGTCAAAATCGCTTATACGCAGCTATTGGCGTGCATATTACCGAGAATAGTAATCTGCAACTGGGCTATCTGAAGAATCACTTTAATGAAGCCAACTTTGATAGAATTCAAGTGGGGTTTTTCTATAATCCGGACTTGCGCAGGAAGTCGAAGTCCCCGAATTAATAAGGCGCTTATCATTTTTGCAGATTTATGAAGTGGGATCGCAAACCTATGGACCTATTAAAATCTTAAACCATAAAATTGGCATCCCTCTTATAATTGTTTAACTTTATATGTTAATTCAAAAAAAATAATATGAAATATTTAAAAATAGTATTAGTAGGCCTTATCCTTATAGGATCTTACAATTGTAAGGAGGCAAAAAAGGAGGCCAGTGAAGCTGCTGAAGAAATGGAAGAAACCATGGAAGAAGCAGTAGAAGTTGAGATGATTTCCTTTAAAATGGAACCGAAAAGTGAAAGTGGTGTTACTGGTGAGGTAACCTTCGTTCAAGAAAATGATAAAATAAGTATGGTAGGAACCTTTAGTGGTCTGACGCCCGGAGTACACGCTATCCATATTCATGAAAAGGCAGATTGTTCCGCAGCAGATGGCACTTCAACCGGTGGCCATTGGAACCCAACTGCAGAACCTCATGGGCAATGGGGCCAAGAAGGTGGATTTCACAGGGGTGATATTGGTAATTTAACAGCAGATGCAAATGGCAATGCCCGGATAGAATTCTCCACAGACCTCTGGTGTTTAGGATGTGATGATGAGAACAAAAATATAGTTGGCAAAGCGGTGATTGTACATCAAGGAACTGATGATTTTACCACCCAGCCCACTGGTGGCGCCGGAGCCAGAGTTAGCTGTACCGGTATCATAAAATGATATTCATCCAATAAAATTAATAAAGCTGCCAAATGGCAGCTTTTTTTTAGCTTGGATACTGGAAACCTATATGGATTTCCACCAATATATAAATACGTTGAAATTATATTTTATAAACCTGGGGGAGCTTATTTGCGCAGCGAGTTTTGCAAAGAACGGTTAGCCATCCATATTTTTACAAATACAAGAAGCATAGCGACTGTCCAGCTGAAAAAAAGGAAGTATTCCATAACGTAGGTGATTCGGGTCGGTTAATACTCAGTTTTTACACTTAGTTTGTCTTTCGTAACACTTGGGGCATCATGAAAGCCTGTACTTAAACGATAAAAGTAGTCTTTTCGTCTGTAATTTCCTAAAATTTTGTTAGAAAAAGCAGCTAGTATGGCCTCTTAGACAGCGTTTGCCATTAAATTGGTGTGCATAAAAATATGATTTCCGTAATCGAAAGGAGGTTCAGCGCTATTAGAAAAGCCAAATTTTAGCGTACTTTGGTCCAAAATTACGTATCATGAATCCCTCGGGACCAGGATGGATCAATAAATTTGGAGAGGTTGTCAGTAATAAAACAGGAGTCTATTCCGACTTCTCAACCCTATATGCAAGCCTAAAAAAGAACGGATTTGTCTATGGAATAAATGTGGAAATCCCATCATTTATAACCATTGAACACTCCCCGTCGGAAGACGAGAAGGCCAAAATTAATCTCCTTACAGCGCTTTATTTTACTTATGCCCTGGAACGTAGCGATACCAGTTTTGACGTATTCCTGGAAACTATCTTCGCATTTTATAAGGAATTGAATGTTAGCCAGATCTCATTCCTGAACAAGATACTCACAGGAAGCAAGACCTCAGCCCAATTAGAAAAACTAATCGATTCCAGAGTATATCTGGATGATAATGTTATTAGTCGCACTTTTAATAGTATCATCACCAATTCCCTATTGTTTATTGATGTGTTAACCTTTAGATATTATCTAAGAGCAGGGGAACAGATCAGGGAGCAGGCCAAAAAACTCGAGTATCTAACCATCAATATTACGTACCATGCCCTGAACGCCAAGGAAATGAACAAGACGGATGAGAAATTGTCCCTATTATTTGCTTCCTCCCTTTCTTTTATTGATGAAGCCGAAGAAAAATTTGACGGCTCCTATCGGGAGATCCTTCTTAACAATTGTTCTCCTTGGGAAAATCAGTATTTCCTGGATGTGGCCAGTCTTACCGTTTGGGAAGATTTTTCCCTGGACTACAAAGAGTCCGAATTTATTTATGGGATTGGAAAAGATATGGGATTCCCTAAGGACCATATTGCTAAATCGCTCGAAGATATAAGTAGTTTTTTTAAAAAGAACGAACGCAATATTTCCTTTTTAAAGGAAACCAATATGGCAGTTCAATTTTATGACAGCATGTCCAAGGTGGTCAACAAACTGATCATGCGAAATAGTAAAAGACTTCAAAAAGAATTATCAGAAAGTAAGGAATTGGTCTTTCTGATTTCCAAAGGTGCGGTTAAAGAATTAAGTGCAGATGAGAAGAAAAAGATTCAAGAGCAGCTGATGGATGTCTTTAAAAGCGTTCCTTCCCTGGCCATTTTTTTATTACCCGGAGGCGCCGTTTTATTACCTATTTTTATTAAATTAATACCGGCCTTACTTCCCTCATCCTTCGATGAGAACAGAGTTACAAAAAAAGAGAAAAATACCCCGGAAAAAGGACTATAAGAAAAATCTATGGTAGTTATTAACTATCATATTTTCAGTTTTTTAACCGCTTTCACTCCAACCATAACTTAAAATCTTTAACTCGCTCCCTACTCACTATGATTTCCTGGTCTGAAGTCTTGTTTAACTTAATCTGAAGGCGGGAATTAGTGTAAGAAATGATGTCTTTGATATGGTTGATATTCACAAAATATTTTCTGCTTACTCTGAAAAATATTTTTGGAGTTAGTTCGGTTTCCAGTTGCTCCAAGGTAGTGTCTAGCAGGTAAGCTCTTCCATCAATAGTTGCCGCATAGGTACCTTTGTGTTCGCTGTAAAAACATTCAACATCATCTGCATGTACAATCTTTAGGTGCTGCCCAACCTTTACTGTAAATCTCTTTTTGTATTCCCTTTCTACCGGATTGATCAATAGCTTTTTTATATCTTCAAAATCGATAGACATTTTTGGAGCGGTGATACTTTGACTTTTGAATTTAGCCACTGCCTTTTCCAATTCTTCTTCGTCTATTGGTTTAAGAAGATAATCTATGCTGTTCAATTTAAATGCCTGTAAAGCGTATTCATCAAATGCAGTAGTGAAAATTATGGCACTCTTGATCTCTAGCACTTCAAAGATCTCAAATGAGAGTCCATCCGAAAGTTGGATATCCAAAAATATTAGATCGGGATGGGGATTTGTCTGAAACCACTGTATTGATTCTTCTACAGAATGCAGAATGTTGGAAGCCTTAACCCCAAGTACCTCTAACATCCTGGCTAATCTGCGGGCAGCAGGTTTTTCGTCTTCAATAATTAATACATTCATAATTGGATTTCCTTGTTTATGAGCTTCTTTGAAAGAGCAATATACTACATGGGGGGTTCCTTTCTGTATTCTTCCTCCATGATCTTCTGAAGTTGTCGCTGTTCCCAGTTTTTTATAAATCCGAAGGTCGGTCTAAATACACTTACTCCATGCATCAATAGCCCAATCCCCCAAAGTATAGGAACACTGAGAATATTCCAAAGAAGCCATGGTACATAATAGGCATCTACCTCCATGGTTTTGGTATTGAGCAGATCTATCCCCCGTAGACCAAAAAAAACTACAATAACATTTACGATCACATAAACGGTAAGGTGTTTGTAGAACCGTTTTAGTTTTTGTACACGTAAATGTGCTTTTCTATAGGCACTTATTTTTGCGTCTTCCATGATTATTTGAATTTAGCGGCATCGCGCTTGTCCTTTTCAATATACTTCTGTATCTGTTTCTCTTCCCAATTCTTACCGAGGATGGGGTTATAGTTAAACACCTTGGCGGCGTGAAACGCCAGGCCTATACCCCAGAAAAATGGCGTAAAAAAGGTGCCAAACTGCCAGAAAGTATCCCCATCGTTTAAGGCCCTAATTAGAATATTAATTACAATAAAGGAGTTTATTATGATGTATACGGCAAGATGAATGTAAAAGCCCTTTAGCTCTTCCACCTGTTTTTTTGCCCTTTTTAACTTTTCGTTCTCTATATCCTGATATTCCATAACTCTTTAATTTACTTTAATTATTCCCATCGTTTTATCTCGTCATCCTCTCGCATTAATTCCTTGATCTTACGCTCTTCCCAATCACGGCCGAAGAACGGATTTAGGTTGAAGGTGCCAATGGCGTGAAAAATTATTCCTATCCCCCATCCAAAGGCAGCCCAGAGAAACCACATATACCGCCATTCATTGGTTAGGTAGTTGATAACCGCCAAAGCGGAGATAACCAGTACATAGGAGGTTAGGTTTCCGTAAAATTTCTTTAATCGCTCCACGCGGTCCTTGGCGCGTAGGTATTTGTTCTCTTTGCTAAAATCTTCCATGATTAGTGTTTTATTGTGTTTTTTGGTTAATCAAATTTCGTAAGACTTCCTTGTTTTTCTAAAAGAACCCAACTCAATTGTGGTTTTTTGATGATGAATTGTATTATTGGTATGCTCCACCATTGGAAGTCCTTTGAATGCTGCTTTTTAGAAATCGTCCTTCTCCATCAATTCTTTTATCTTCTTCTCTTCCCAGTTCTTACCCCAAAGAGGGTTATATCCGTAAGCTTCCATTCCGTGTGCTACGATCCCAAATCCCCAGCCTAAAGCCGGGAATATTACCCATGGGAAATCGGAAGACCTGTAGTTGATCCACATTAAAAAAGGAATTACAATTAAATAGGCAGTTAAGTTCCCCAGGAACCCCTTTATGGCTTCCACCCGTTCTTTCGCTTTTTCATACCGTTTATCTTCAATAAATGTTTTCTGAGTTTCCATACTTCCAATTTGTTTGGTGAGCATCGGCAATTTTACACTGAATTCTGATGCTGTTTTGTTAATATTTACTTTTCTGTTAGACAGGATGGAGTACCGTTGCTGAATATTACGCAATCCTACCCCACTGCTTCTTTTCACTACCTGCTTCTCCTGCAGATTATTGGTGACCACCAGACATCCGTCTTCTTCAAACACTCGTATTCTCAGTGGTTTTTCTGAAGTTATCACATTGTGTTTTACCGCATTCTCCAGTAGCAATTGTAAGGACAATGGAACAATCCTCGCATCCTGAATACTACATGTTTCCGGTATATTAAACTCAATACTATCCTCAAACCTCATGGTCAGGAGTTTTATGTATGTCCTAGCAAAATCTAGCTCCTCGTTTACAGGAACCAGGTCTTTGTTCTTTTGTTCCAAAACATATCGGTACACTTTGGAAAGTGCAGTAGTAAAGCGTTGTGCCTGCTGCGGATCTTCCTCAATAAGGCTGGTAAGTACATTCAGACTATTAAAAAGGAAGTGAGGGTCTAATTGGTTCTTAAGGGCATCGAACTTGGCAGAGGCTGTCCCTGCGATGATTTTTTGTTCCTTTATTTTTGAATCCTGCAGTGCCTTGTAAAAATAGAAGGCATGAATAAAAAGTGATACCACCAGGGTAATTGTCAGTGCAATCACGTAATAATAAACGCGTTCATTGGCCACAAAGTTTTCAAACGTCATCCCGTAAATGATCACTTCAACAAACCATCTCACCAATCCAAAGGCCATGACCGTTACGACGACAGAACCAATAGCCCCAAACCAAAGCCGTTTCTGGGCCTGTGTTTCCCAACTGTAGCGCTTAGTCGCGTAGACATGAAACAAGGAACTTACAGCGGTTAGCACAAAACTGTATATAAAGCTTACTCCTATCCGTTCCAGTAATTCCATTAGCTGTACCGGTTGTCCAAAATTGATTATCAGATTCAACAGCACGATACCTACCGTGATCAGAATAGATACTTTGATAATTTTTGAGAATTCTTTCATGTATTTCACAATTAAAAAAGCATTTAAACAATCGCCCTTTGATTAAAGGTACTAAAAACATGATTTTATTCTTTGCAGCCAATAACACTGGATACCATCAATGCTTTTTTGATACTCTTTTACAAATCTCCTTTCTTTTTACCTGGGTAAAAAACCTAACTCACCGAATTGTTCCTTTTAAGTCCCCATCTGTAATTTTATGGACCTTAAAATGGCATAATTTGTATATTTTTAGTGTTTAGCAATTGTTATGTACATTCCATCTCAATACAAGAATGAAGATCTGGCTGAAGTAAAAGACTTTATATCGTCTAATTCTTTTGCCATCCTGATCAATGAACTACAGGGAAAACCCTGGGCAACGCATACTCCTTTAGAATTAGATAAAGACGACCAAGGGAATGATATTCTTATTGGCCATATTGCCAGGGCCAATCCGCAATGGAAGGCATTTGAAACTAAGCCCGAGGTGCTTTGTGTTTTCAACGGACCTCACACCTATGTTTCCTCTTCCTGGTATAAAGAAGAAGAGGTACCTACCTGGAACTATATTGCCGTTCATATCTATGGGACACTTAGTATAATGTCAGAATCTGAAGTACTAAGCTGGTTACATGGGTTGGTAGCGCATTACGAAAAAGAGGAGAAAACGCCTGTTTCTCTAAAGGACATGTCCCCTGCTACTTTAAAGCAAGTTAGAGGGGTCGTTGGATTTAGGATAAAAATTAATGAGATTCAAGCTGCTTATAAGTTGTCTCAGGGAAGAGAAGAAGATCATGCCAGGATCATCCATGAACTCCATCATAAAAAGGACGCAGGAAGCCTACAAGTCTCACATATCATGAAGAAAAGAGGAACAAAAGATTCTTAGACCCTTACCTCAAAAAACGGAGCGAATGCAGTTCAAATGGTTTGTAAATGCCTCAACAATGTTTCTTTATACGATTTGCTTAAAGGGATTACCTTCCTGTTGATCTCTACATGACCTTCGGCCACCACATCTAATCGCTTAATATTTACGATGTACGACCGGTGAACTCTAACGAAGAGTGACCCAGGCAATTTATCTTCCATCACCTTCAGGGTGGCGGTTAAAACGTAGGGCTTTTTGGGTGTTGCGATTTTACAATAGTTGCGATCTGCTTCCACAAATAGTATTTCTTCCAGCAAAAGCTTTTCCATCTGTCCATGGTGCCTAATAAAGATTCTATCGTTTAAAACTTCGATCAGCTCCTCTTTCTCGTTTGCTGTGTTCTTTCTGTTTTGTTGCTCTGTTACCAAGGAAAGGGTGCGATGCAGTTCTTGCAAATTAATTGGTTTGGCAATGAATGCAAAGGGATGGGTCTTTTTCGCCTTCTCAAAAGTTGCTTCATCATTGTTAGCTGTGATATACACATGGGGGATGTCTGTTGTGATTTGCATAGCATGGGCCGTCTCAATTCCACTTATACTTCCTTTTAAATTGATGTCCATTAGAACTACGTCCGGAGTATTTAGTTTCACATGGATAAGGGCTTCCTCACCTCTTGATTCTATCCCTGAGATCTCATAACCCAATTTAGATAGTTGCAGTGACATATTGGCCGCGATGATCATGTCGTCTTCTACAATAAGAACTCGTGTTTTAGATTCCATTTTTATGCCGCTTTGGGGAGTTGAAAATCGAATGTAACTACGGTGCCATGGTCAATGCTCAGGTTCATAACCCCATCCAATTGGGTTGTTAATAAGGCAATGAGTTGCGTGCCAAAACCAGTTCCTTCAGAGCCTTTCGTCTCGCTTTTTCCAATTCCATTATCAGCTACCTCAAGGTGAAGAATAGAATCTCTTTTTTGCAGCCTAATTTGAATTATCCCAACAGATTTGTCCGGAAAGGCGTATTTGAGTGCATTAGACAGTAGTTCGTTCACTATGAGTCCAATAGGGATGGCATGGTCTATATCTACAGATAACTCGTCCATCTCGCACCTAAGAGTTACTCTTTCCTCCATCCCATAGGTATGAATGGCATGATTGCCTAAATTTTGGAAATAGTCTTTCATTTCAATACAAGACAGGCTTTTTCCCTGATACAATTTCTGATGAATCATACTCATGCTGTGAACCCGTTGCTGACTATTGATCATGGCCTCACGGATCTTAGGATTTTTTATTTGTTCGGACTGAAGGGATAACAAACCCGAAACGATCTCCAGATTGTTCTTCACCCTGTGATGTATCTCTTTTAGTAGAAATTCCTTTTCCTCATTTTGCAGTTCCAATAATCTATTCTTGCGCCTGTTTGTTCTGGCAGCTTTGAATAATAATAACAAGTAAAGGAATAGAAGAATGGATACAACCATAATTAAGGTCTGTATGGTCTGTTGCTTTTTGATCTGTGTACCTTGCAGCTGAATGGTATTCTCCTTTTTAGCTACTTCAAATTCCGTTTGGATCTGCGACATGCGTTCCGAAGCCTCCGCCGTAAAAACTTCATTTTTTAGTTCGTCATATATCTCAAAGGCCATATAGGCTTCTTTATAATTATGCCCACCCGCATAAGCTCTTCCAAGATTCTGATAGGCTTCACTTAAATAAAAAGCATCCCCGAAGTTTTCCGTGGCCACCTCGATACAATTAGTAAGGCTGGTTACCGCCGATACGTATTTTCCTTGCATGTTCTGTAATTTACCCAGAGACAACCAGGATCTCATCAGCATAAAACTATTGTTCAATTGCTCAGAAAAAGATATTGCCTTCATTGAGGCTTCCTCTGCCTGGGCATAATTGTTTAACAAGCCATACAACTCTGCCAATGAAATATAGACATCACTGAGGTTATTGTAAAAACCATAGCGCTCCCCGATGGCGATGGCATGCAGAAACTGAGTGCGTGCTTTTTCTAATTCTCCAAGCGACAGGTAATTATTCCCTACCACATAAAGTGTAAAATCATAGTCGAGATCACTCATCCCAATAGTTTCAAATAAAGAAAGGGAGAGCAATCCCTGTTCTATTCCCTTGTCATATTTCCCTTGTTTCCAGAATAGATTGCTCAGATCGCTATGGGCTACTGCCATGGCATGCAGGTCTTTTAATTCTTCACCAAGTCGAAGTGATTGCAGTGCGTATTCGGCTGCTTTACTGAGATCCCCTCTGCGCTCATGGACGTAACCTAGTTGTGTGTACAAAAAAGGCAGGTTTTTTTGATCGATATCGGGCTTTGCTAAATCTAAGACGAACTGAGCACTGTCTAATTGCTCATTTCGCAACAATATGGCCCCTTGGGTGATCCTGAAACGAGCCAACCATGGAAAACTATTTTTAGCTTTTGCTTCCTGTAAACCGATCTTTGTGAATTCATATGCGCTAATTAGATCGCGGGTATGCCAATAATAGGCCAGGTCATTTAAGATCAAAAATTTAAGTGAATCCGTGGGAGCTTTTGTATAGGCAATTTGAAGAGTATCCAGATAGGAAGGGCCAAAATTATCTGTATCAATAAAAACTCTTTTGTAAGAATTTTCTTCCTTGAAGTCTATAATTTGGGTCGTGCCTATGAATCCATTCAAAAAAGAAAAGAGGGTAACAGAAACGACTCTTAAAAGACGATTTCTCATTTCATGATTCTTCTCATTAAAGTGACAATGAGGCTTCTCAAGATACAAAAAAAACAGTATCCCGGGTCCAGGCTAAAAAAAATAGCAGTTTCGGACAGTTAAATAACCGCTTCGTCCTCCTAGTTAAAGTTATTTGCTTTATTATTCTTTCCTTCATTAGAATTGGGCGCAGGGCACCTTGTCTGAAATGGAAAACGAGCCGTATGAAAAGTGCTATACTCTTATCGCTATTATTGCTTACCGGATTATTTGGATGCCAATCTGTCCAAAAAGAAGATAAAGCGTACGACGAAATTCAGGAAGCCGCCTTAAAGCTGTATGTGGATTCTTGTTGGAACCAACACAGTGTGACCGGCATTGGTAATTTGATGACAGACGACTTTACAAGGGAACTCAACGGAATCACGGTAGCAAAAGGCCCTTTGGAATTGGAAGCGTATATAAAAAATTACATTCGCGCCTTTCCGGATTTGAAAATAACCATTGAAGATATCTTGCAGAATAACCGCCAATTGATATGTAACTGGAGCTTCGAAGGAACCAACACAGGTGAATTTGCCGAGTATTTGCCCACTGGTAAAAAGACTAAAGTAGCCGGAGTATCTTTTTTTCAGTTTACTGAAGACGGAAAAATATCGAGAGAAGAGACCTATTACAATGAATTATATCTTTTACAGCAATTGGGATACACCTTACAACCCCCTAACCTGGAATAGCCTTGCAGGGCTATTTAAACTTCAACAATCACCAATTAATCAACCAATTGAAAAGGCCCCGAAAATTCCGGGCCTTTTAACATCCATCCTTTCGCTAAAAATCCTAACTTTAGGGTAAACCTAAACTCATAATTACCATGTTACAAAGTAAATTCTGGCAGGGATTCTTCGCTATAGGGCCCATAGCAATAATTTTTCTGGGTATGATCGCTTATTTTATATTCTTGTTTTTCTTATTCCAGAATACAGACCGCATGGATCTTGGATCTGGGGTCTATTCTAATTCTCAAGTATTTGGAAATATTGTAATATTCCTGATTATAGTATTAATAGCGATTTTGGTCTCTTTCGGGAGTCTTGTTTTTTACATCGTACATGCGGCCAACAATCCGAATCTTAGGGAGAACAATATGCTCCTGGTTTGGATCCTATTATTCATCTTTGCGAATGGCATCGGACAACTCATCTATTGGATAATAGAAATTATCAACAAACGTACCTCCGGGGCTTAAGATTGAATTCAGCGAAATTAAATTTAACATTCTTTCGCACTACAACCAGGCCAAAGTTTGCGATAATTAGATAACCATTTTTCCGGCAGATCTCAATACTACAGCCCAACATCAGGAATTAATCATCAAAGTTCAGGGTAGCCATTCTAGAGTTATTGTTTTTCTCAATACTCATGATCCACAATTCATTACCATATTTTTCTCTGAAATTGGTCTTCACCTTTTCCAGATCTTCTTCATTTCCTTCATAATGCGCCAGGTAGACATAGTTGAGTCCATTGATAGGATTTTTGAAATGTCCGGCAGTAATCCCCTGGTCCTTAAGATCTGCGAGGAATTTTTCAAGATATTCCTGGGTTTCAAAAACATTGGCAATGACATAATGACCTTCAGGGATGCCAAGAAGATTGCCTACCATAGTGTGCGGTGTCTCCTTTTTATTGGGAGCCAGGGAAACCTGACTTAAGCGTTTCAAAGAATCCAGGTTCTTTTGCATTTGCATTTTAGTAGATTCGGTAAGACGATACTGTTCCTTAGCAGGATTAGGGTCCTCGTTCTTAGCGAATACTCCTGGCTGTTGTTGTGCGCCATAAGCTGCTTTCAAAGCATCGAGTTCTTGTCTGTTACTGCGAACGGCCAATTCAAATCGTCGTTCCATTTCAGAACCTATGAAATTTTCGAGGGAGTCTAATTTATATATCAATTCATTAATCACAGCATAATTCGCACGATTGAGTTTGCGAAGTTTATCCATCTCAAGAAATAGTGGATTTTTATTTTTCTTAATCCTCCTTTTTACATCTAGGTAATCTGTATCATTTTCCTCATCCGATTCACGTTGAACCATATTCTCGGTAAGGGTTGGAATAAAATTATAAGCAATTGAAATCTCATGGGTAATGCCAAAATTATTGATGTTCTGGGCGAATCCCCTTTCAAAATTATAGCCGAGAGATAAGCGGCTGTTCACGTTAAATCCCGCCCCGGCAGATCCGCCGTAAAAACTGTCATAACCCGCCTGTAACCACCCAAGTCGCGGAAGGTCTAAAATGATACCTCCCCCGAAATTAAATTCCTCTTCTCCCACCTTTCGTATCCTGGCCAATGGCATGAGTCGGCCTTTTTCAAATATTCCCTTGGCATACTCAAAATTACGGGTGTACTGTAAATGTCCCGAAAAGGATTTTTCATTGAACTCCGTGATCGATTCGCCTGTTTTAAAATTGAAATCGAAGATGTTTTCTGCAAAAAGACCTACGTCAAAACTCCCCAAAGACAGATTGATCCCGGGTTGAAAAGCGATGACAGAATTCTCGCTGAATGAATTCAATACAGGATCTTCCTCATTGGTAATTGCCCTTGATTCATCAAAACTACTCCTGTAATAGGGAATATTGAATCCAAAGGTTAAATTACTTTTGTCTGAAAGGCGAACTCCATAGGCGTAATTAGTCAGGACACCTACATTGGAGACCAGACCTTGCTGTTGATTGTAAACACTAATTCCCAGACCGGTTCTGTCGTTGATCCTCCCGCTATAACTCAGGAAATAATTTTGATTATTATCCTGGAAATAGGCCGACTGGCTTCTGTGAAAAAAGTTGATATACGATTTATCTTCCCGAACCGTAGAAAAGGTTGGATTGATGAGAAATCGATTAAATTTTAAGAGATTTTGAAAAGGTACGTTATATGAAACAAAAGGCGTTTCATCCTGGCTAAAAAGGTGTCCCGAAAATGAAAGACTCAACATAATCAATGCCCAAAACCTAAAATGGACAACACAAACAGAATCCTTGAAAATAGATAGATTATTGCAGAACATGGCACAAGTATTTTCTGCACTAAATCATAGCTCCTTTCACAAGGTGGGATCACCTTTAGCCAAGAATAAAATAATAAAATTAAGAAGGAGTAATTTCTAGTACATAGGTTAATAGTTACTTTAGATTTGGATTGACAAGTTGAGAAAAGAACGATAAGCTGACAATTTTTTTCGCTAAAATGCACGGCGAAGAACCAAATTTCGATGAAGAACCTCAATAATGTTAAAGAATGGTGTTATTCATCGATTTTGTGGTTTTTTGTTTTATCAATATTTGTCCAATGTGTTCAAATTCAACCTGTTAATTATTCATAGGTAGGGGAGCTATTTCGTATTAGTTTTTTAAAAAAAAGCGTTATTATTCCCAAGTTCTATGTAACAACTACTCTTTATTATTGCAATATTCCATAGTTTCTGTATCTATCCACTCAGGGAAACCTGTAATTTCCTTTTAAAAACTTACACTATGAGTTTTGGGTTTCTTAGGGTTTTCTCTGAAAATTTTTACCCATGTCTATATGTACTAACTTTTATAAGCAGACTTTCCTTATCGAAGCATTTCTATGTTTGCTGGTTCTTGATAATGAAGTGAAAGGTAACTTTGCAAATAATGAAACACAAAACTACAATTGGGTCGCCCAATTCTACAATTGGGTATTTCTCATTCCAATGTTTGGTTATATGATCTCATCTTTGAGGCATTATAAACCATAAAAATATTCTTATGAAAAAATTAATCTTCTTATTCGCTTTTGCTCTTAGTTTGAATTTTACACACGCTCAGGAAGCCACCGGAGTAAACGTTGTGGTCACTGTAGAAAATGTGCTTTCGGACGGAGGTGAAATTCTAGCCGGACTTCACACGGCCAACACTTTTATGAAAACCAACGGAATTGACAACATGGCGGTGGAAGCAAAGAAAGGTTCTCTAAGCTTCATATTTAAGGATGTAAAACCCGGTAGCTATGCGTTAATGGTAATGCACGATGTGAATAGTAATAAAAATATGGACTTCGATTCTAATGGAATGCCCACAGAAAGTTATGGGATGTCTGGGAATGAAATGGTGATGGGGCCACCCACTTTCGAAGCTGCTAAATTTGAGGTAGCAGATGAAGATTTAGAGCTTAGCATCCGGTTTTAAAAGATACAAGCATTAAAAAGCCCACTTCTAAGTGGGCTTTTTTTTGATCATATTTCTTCTGTGAGCCAGGCTTTCATCATCCAAACGGTCTTCTCCTGTTCTGTAATGAAGTCGCTCATCATAGAATTAGTCCCTTCATCATTGGCATCGGCAGAGGCTTGTAAGATGCGACGTTCTATCTTTAACAGTTCCGTCAAAGAATCCACAATTAGTCGGATGGCCTCTTCATCCACCGTGACGTTCTTTCCCAAAGGAACTTTTGCATTCTTGATATAATCCTCAAAGGTGTGCAAAGGCACCTCTCCTAGCGTAAGCACACGCTCAGCTACTTCGTCTACTTTAATGTTAGCATCATTGTACAGCTCTTCAAACTTAAGATGCAGATCGAAGAAGCGCTTTCCTTTTATGTTCCAGTGAATCCCTCTGAGGTTCATATAATAACGCTGAAAATTTGCCAAAAGAATATTCAATTCTTTTCCAAGCGCTCTAGACTGTTTTGTATCTAATCCAATACTATTTAGTTTCATAACATATATTTTTATGTCATAAAGTTATTGAATTATAATTAGGTATAATCATAAGTTTTATTGATAGTTTTTATAAATTTATTGCATAAAATTATTAAGATGACCATAACACAATTGCAGTATGTGCTGGCAGTGGCAGAATATCAGAATTTTACGGTGGCTGCTGAAAAAAGCTTTGTTACCCAGCCTACCTTGAGTATGCAGGTACAAAAGTTGGAAGATGAATTGGATGTGAGAATTTTTGACAGAAGCAAAAAGCCCATATCCATTACGGAAGCAGGCAAAAAAATCGTTGCCCAGGCTAAAAATATTGTTAATGAAGCTAAAAGGATCAAGGATATTGTTGATCAGGAAAAAGGATTTATCGGGGGTGATTTTACCCTGGGGATCATACCTACCGTAATGCCCACGCTGTTACCCATGTTTCTGAAAACCTTTATCAACAAATATCCTAAGGTTCACTTAGTGATCAAAGAACAAAATACAGACAGCCTGATACGAAATTTGCAGGATGGTCATCTAGACGCAGGTATCGCAGCTACCCCACTCGATATTGAGTTTATTACCGAAAGGCCGCTTTACTACGAGCCCTTTGTAGGTTACGTACCGCCAAGCCACCGACTTAGGAATGCAGATAAAATTAAACCGGAGGAATTAGATATCAAGGATATATTACTGTTGCGAGACGGACACTGTTTTCGTGAAGGAGTTGTAAATCTATGTAAGGCATCCCGAAAAGTAGAGGATGAGCACTTCCAACTACAAAGCGGTAGCTTCGAAACTCTTGTAAATCTTGCGAATGAAGGGCTAGGCATGACCCTGTTGCCCTATTTGAATACCCTGGAACTCGATGAAGGTAAAAGATCTAATTTGCGGTATTTTCAGGATCCGCCACCCGCCAGAGAAATTAGCCTTATTTATCACAAAAAGGAATTGAAGCTACACATTACGAATGCGCTCAGAGATGTCATAGACTCCGTGGTGAGGGGAGCGATAAAATTTCAGGATGTGAATATTATTAGTCCGTTGTCGCAGAATTGACCGGATACAAATCAGAAAGTACCACAAAAAAACCGCCAGTTAGGCGGTTATTTTTAGGCTTTTATGTACAATAAACTCTCTTGTAATTCGGGTTTATCGCAGATGAACTGGCGCAACCAGCGTTTTAGTTCTTCAATTTCATAAGGTAACAACTTCGAAATTGCTTTTTGCAGTTCTTTGCTAAACAATTTAGCATCGAAACTGACTTTCTGGAGTACTGTTTTGTAATACTCCAACATAGCTCTAGCCATACGTGCGTATTTAGTAGTTAGACTGTTTCATCGAATTTAACAAAAAAAAGGTAGTTATTATTGCATGGGGTTAGTTAAATATTAGATAATTTCACTTTATCATCGATGAAATACACAGCTAAATACGCATACATAAGTCTTAAGACAATTCTTAGAAAAAGTCTTATTGTACTGATATTCATATTTTTAGCTTCTTGTGCCTCTCAAAAAGAAAGACGTTTAAAGAAAAGAGTTTTGCAAGCACTACGTGTGGATAGTTTTGAGGATCATTTTACGGGCCTGCTGATCTATAATCCTCAAAACGCGGATACTCTATTAAGTATTAATAGCAATAAATATTTTACACCTGCCAGTAATACGAAGATTTTTACGCTTTACACGGCTTTAAAAATTCTGCCAGATTCTATTCCTGCCTTAAAATATGTGAATAAACAAGATACGCTTTACTTTTCAGGAACGGGTGACCCTTCTGCGCTACATCCCCATTTTCAGGATAGCAGCAGCATTCAGTTCATAAAACGATTTAAAACTCTGAAGTATGTTACAGGATCTTATGTTGAGGATAGGTTTGGGCCGGGTTGGGCCTGGGAGGATTACGATAGTGCCTTCTCGCCCGAGATAACTTCCCTCCCACTTTACGGGAATGTAGTTACCCTCTATAAAAGCGATAAGATCTCTCTAATCCCTGCCTATTTTAAGGACAGTGTACGGTTACAGCCAAG
>NZ_JBATLB010000059.1:0-1785 GCF_049669965.1 Muriicola sp.
TCCCTTTCAAAACCAATAGCTCTGAATAGGGTTGTTACCGGTAACTTTTTCTTTCTGTCGATATACGCATACATCACACTGTTGATGTCTGTAGCGAATTCTATCCAGGAACCTTTAAACGGAATTACCCTGGCTGAGTATAACTTAGTCCCATTGGCATGAAACGATTGGCCAAAGAAAACCCCGGGAGATCTGTGTAATTGGGAAACAACTACTCGTTCTGCTCCATTGATCACAAAGGTGCCACTGGGAGTCATGTAGGGAATGGTCCCCAGGTACACATCCTGAACGATGGTCTCAAAATCCTCGTGTTCCGGATCTGTGCAATACAATTTTAAGCGCGCCTTTAGAGGAACACTATAGGTAAGACCCCTCTCGATACACTCTTGAATAGAGTAGCGTGGTGGATCTATAAAATAATCAAGGAATTCCAATACAAATTGGTTCCTGGTGTCTGTGATGGGAAAGTTTTCCATGAAGGTATTGTACAATCCTTCATTGCCCCTTTCGTCAGATTTTGTTTCAAGCTGAAAAAAATCTTGAAATGATTTAATCTGAATGTCCAAGAAATCCGGGTAGTCCGGTATGTTCTTAGCGGATGCGAAACTTATTCTTTCAGTCTGTTTTGTGAACATCTATGGACAAAATTTTGAACGTGAATACTAGATTGGGTTGTATATGACTTTATATACTATCTATAAAAGGGTTTAGGTCTAGCCACCAAATGGTGTAAAGACCTAAACCAAAACCATATGGTTGTCGCAATTATTTAAGCTCAACTTCCGCTCCTGCTTCTTCCAAAGATTTTTTAATGCCTTCAGCTTCGTCTTTAGACACAGCTTCTTTAACGGCTTTTGGTGCGCTATCAACAATGTCTTTTGCATCTTTCAATCCAAGACCTGTTAATTCTTTCACCAATTTAACTACAGCTAGTTTAGAACCACCAGCAGCTTTCAGAATAACATCAAATTCTGTTTTTTCTTCAGCGGCTTCTACATCACCTCCGGCGGCTCCACCACCAGCGGCAACTGCAACTGCAGCAGCAGCAGGCTCTATACCATATTCATCTTTTAAAATATCAGCTAATTCGTTTACTTCTTTTACTGTAAGATTAACCAACTTTTCTGCGAAATCTTTTAAATCTGCCATTTTTCTATCGTTTAATAAAATTTTAAATTATGCTTGTTTTTAGTGCGTGCGTATTATTTTTCTGATAAGGTCTTTAGGATACCGGCTAATTTGCCACCTCCAGATTTCAATCCGGAAATAACGTTCTTAGCAGGAGACTGAAGTAATCCGATGATTTCTCCGATCATTTCTTCCTTCGACTTAATACTTACCAGGGTATCTAACTTATCGTCTCCAACAAAGATGGCTTCTTCAATGAAGGCCCCTTTTAATAAAGGCTTGTTGCCTTTCTTGCGAAAGGTTTTGATAAGTTTTGCCGGAGCATTTCCGGTTTCAGAAAACATTAGGGATGTATTGCCAATCAATACATCTGGAAGTTCTCCAAATTCTTTGTCTGAAGCCTCCATGGCTTTAGACAATAAGGTGTTCTTAACTACAGACAATTTTATGTTTGCCTTAAAGCAAGCTCTCCTGAGGTCTGAGGTTGTCGATGCATCCAATCCCGAAATATCTGCCAAATAAATGGTAGTATTTTCGGCAAGTTGTGCAGTTAGATCTTGTATAACGGTCGCTTTTTCTTCTCTTGTCATTACTTTACATTTTCAGAATTAAACTGCTTTCGGATCTAATTGAACACTTGGACTCATGGTACTAGAC
>NZ_JBATLB010000060.1:0-4598 GCF_049669965.1 Muriicola sp.
GCCGGTAGGCTGGGAACTTCCCGTATGCCGCATTCTTGGAGCATCTCCTGCTTCCTGAAGGTTCATCCCAAAATCGACCATGTTCACTACCACCTGGGCATGCCCCTGAGGTTGTACGGCCCCTCCCATTAGTCCGAAACTTATCAAGGGTTTCCCATCTTTCGTAATAAAAGCAGGAATTATGGTATGGAATGGTCTTTTCCCCGGTTCAAGGGCATTGGCATGTGCCTTATCCTGAACATTAAACATCTGTCCCCTGTTTTGTAAAACAAAACCCAACCCATCCGGCACCATTCCGGAAGCAAATTCCGAATAGATACTCTGAATGAGCGATACCATATTTCCCTCTTTGTCTGCCACTGTTAAATAGGTAGTATTTCCACTCTCAATTTCAAAATCACCTGCTGCATAGCTGTTGGCAGCCATGTCTGGACTAATCAGTGCCCGTCTCTGGGCCGCATATTCCTTGGATAATAATTGAGGCAATGGGATCGTATTGAAATCCGGATCGGCATAGTGTTTTGCCCTGTCCTCATAGGCCAGTTTTTTAGCCTCGGTAAGGACATGGAGGTATTCTGCACTGCCAAACCCCATGGCAGCAATGTCATAGCCCTCCAGAATATTCAGAATCTGCAGCACTGCGGTCCCCTGGCCGTTTGGAGGCAACTCCCAGACATCAAAACCACGATAATTGACAGATACAGGCTCTACCCAATTAGAAGTATGGCCAGCCAGGTCTTCATAGGACAAAAAGCCACCATTTTTTTTCATAAAACCGTCTATGGTACGGGCAATTGAGCCTTTATAAAAAGCATCTCGCCCGCCTTTTGCAATCATTTCATAGGTGTTGGAAAGGGCAGGGTTTTTAAAGACTTCCCCCTTTTTTGGGGGCTGGCCGTTAGGAAGGTAGGTCTCTGCAAAGCCTGGCAATTTTTCCATGCCCTCATAATTACTGGCCATTTCATAGGCGATTACCTCGGATACCGGAAAACCTTCCCGCCCATAGTTGATGGCTGGTTGTAATAATTGCGCCATAGATAGCTTTCCAAATTTCCCATGCATGGCAAACCAGCCGTCTACACAGCCTGGTACAGATACAGGCAATGGCCCGTGCAGCGGCACGTATTTTAAGTCGTTCTCCATAAAATAATCAATGGTCAGGGATCGCGGGGCACGGCCGCTACCATTAAAACCATATAGCTTTTCTTCTTTAGCATCCCAAACAATAGCGAAAATGTCGCCCCCAATACCACAACTGGCGGGTTCTACTAAACCCAGTACTGCGTTTGCAGCAATAGCAGCATCCATGGCGCTGCCACCATTTTTAAGTATGTCTAAGGCTACTTGTGTGGCCAGCGGCTGACTGGTTGCGGCCATCCCGTTACGTGCCAGTATTTCCGATCGTGTGGTAAAGGTTTCCCCGGTAAGCCGGTCTTGTGCCCAATTAGTTGTGGAAATACAAATTAAAAAGAAATAAGTACATAGCTTTTTCATAGACTGCTTTTTCTTGGTTTAAAGCTAGCAAAAAGTAGGTAGATACAAGGCATTCATCATCAGATTACTCTTCCCTAAAAAATTCCTAACCGAACTGTGATGGTATAAAATCTTAATGAAGTCCGGAAGTTTCCCGTTTTAAGATTGCTGCGAGCAAGGATCCAGTCCAAATACCTACTATTTTTCCCGACTTTATGAGCCTTGTGTAACAAATGTTACTCCTAAGCCTGGTTTTTAATCCTATATTTTCGGCTCGTAATAAGACACAAAAACCTAACTAATCTAATTCACGATGAAAAAAGACTTTGAAACAAAATTTACGGGCTGGACCTTTCTTGTTGCTGCCCTCTTAGTATGGGGGGGCTGGTTCTTATCACCTCACCATGTAGGTGAGTACATTGTAGCTTCCGACTTTGGGCCCATTGGGGACGATGTTTGGTTTTGGATCTGGATGTTCCGCGTCCATATTTTTGGATGGGTCATCATGGCCATTGCCATGTTCTCACTCTTGTCTATCACCTTCGAAAAACCCTATCGGGTTATGCTTGTACCCGGTGCCGGTATGGTTATCGCAGGAACCATGACGCTTGCCATTGCCTCGGCATTTTATTACAATTTCGGTGCCTGGGGAGTAGGCCAAACGGCAGGAATGTCGGCCACAGAAATTCAGGAATTCATGGACAGTATCTTATATACAAACCAATATGTTACCTGTTTTGTGCGCTTTGGACGTGTATTTTCAGGGGTTGGTTTGGTCTTATTAGGCCTTGGACTGGTAAAATGGAAAATCCTAGCTGCCTGGTTAGGTTGGTTTACTGTGGTATTGGGTCTTGCCGCCATGGGGATCGTTATGGGGATTCCAGAACATTTTGAAATATATAAACCTATTTTTCATGTAAAAGTTATCTGGCTGGTGGCTATGGGTGTTGTTCTTTTAACGCAAGGGATTCGCCTTCCTAAAAAGACCTCCGAATAAGAAAGACGCCTATGCTGTTAAGCTTTTAAAAAATAATAGTCCCTGAGATTCAATCGAAAATCAGGGACTTTTTTTTGTCATTCTGAGAGCGCGGATTTACAATCCGTGCTTATATTTACCCCATGAATAAAAGAGTTACCAGATGGCGTGGATTTGTAATCCGCGCTTAATATTAACCCATAAAAATGAGAGTTACCTCTAGTTCATTTTCCAGTTCGGAATAATTTCTTGCAGAACTAAACACATAGTCCTCAGGGGAAGCAACAATTTTTTCTGCTACCGGATTGTTGTGTTTATACTGTACTTTTTGTTTAATAAACCAGTTAGATTTAGCGATCTGTGCATGATAACCATCTTGCCAAACTTTGTATTTTTGGCCTCTTTTCAAATGTTGGCAGGCTTTTTTAAAATGGTCGAGCATCCACTCCCTCCTACTCTCCGGAAATTCCATGATGTTTTGTATGATTTTCTTTGAAGTATGCTTCTTAAAATCGCGCATAATATCGGAAAGCACAGAACCTTCTTCTGCCTTACAAAGTAGATGTACATGGCTGGGCATAATACAATATGCATAAATTTCAAGGCCTTTCTTTTTTTGGCAATACATCAAACTTTGTATTAAAACATACTTTTGCCTCAACCTTGTAAAGACATCTATCCAACCTACAGATGTAATGGTAACAAAATAGGCCACATCTGGCATAGTGGCTTTGTATTTTGTAGACACTTTCGTTTTAAGACAAAGATAATAGCCCGCACTGCAGCTTATCAACAGGAAAATTTTTTATAGAAAATCACGGATTGCAAATCCGCGTTATATAGATAAAATGTTTACTAGAAAAAAGCACGGATTGCAAATCCGCGCTATATCGAAGGTTTTGAGTTTCCTGTTTTATGAAGTACTTTAAAGCCAGAATACGTACTAACAATTATGCGCGCAGCTGTCTTTGAAACATTCCAGGGCCCTATTACCATTCAAACCGTGGCCGATCCTACACCCAGAGAACATGGGGTGGTAGTTAAAGTAACTGCCACCGGTTTGTGCCGGAGTGACTGGCATGGATGGATGGGCCATGACCCGGATATTAATTTGCCACACGTACCCGGCCATGAACTGGCCGGTGTCATTGAAGCTGTTGGAAAGGGAGTTAAGAAATTTCAAACCGGAGACCGGGTAACAGTACCCTTTGTTTGCGGGTGTGGAAGCTGCCCACAGTGCACTTCCGGAAACCATCAGGTATGTGACCGGCAGTCGCAGCCGGGTTTTACCCATTGGGGTTCTTTTGCCGAGTATGTAGCGCTGGATTATGCCGATACCAATCTGGTTCTGCTACCAGAAGAAATCAATGATGTTACGGCGGCCACTCTGGGGTGCCGCTTTATTACCTCCTTCCGGGCCATAGTAGAACAAGGAAAAGTAGCAAAAGGTCAATTTGTGGCAGTACACGGTTGTGGCGGGGTAGGCTTGTCTGCTATTATGATCGCCACAGCCCTTGGGGCACATGTAATAGCTATAGATATTAATAAGGATGCACTTGCCATAGCGAGGGAAATGGGAGCCATAGCCCTGGTGAACGCCTCAAACAACGCTAATGTGGTCTCAGAAGTAAAAGCCATTACCAAGGGTGGTGCCCATGTTTCTATTGATGCCCTGGGAAGTCAGCATACTTGCTATAACTCTATTGCCAATCTTCGTAAAAGGGGAAAACATATACAGGTGGGTTTAATGACGGGGGACCATCAACATCCTAATACCCCTATGGATTTAGTAGTTGCCAACGAACTGGAGATCCTGGGGAGCCACGGTATGCAGGCCCATAAATATCCGGAAATGCTGAAAATGATCAGAGACGGCCAGCTACATCCGGAAAGGCTTATCGAAAAAACCATCTCTTTAGAAGAAGCGACTAAAGCTTTGCCGCGGATGGGCAATTTTGATCATAAAGGGATTATGGTGATCACTTCATTTTGAGTCCTTCACTCCTGGAAAACCCTGTCATGGAAATACGTCGAACTTTGTAGTAAAACAAAGTTCGCGTCTACTGTGTAAAGACATTTATCCAACCTATCGTGGCAATGATAATAGAACAGGCCACTTCTGGCATGGTGGTTTTGTATTTTGTAGATA
>NZ_JBATLB010000061.1:0-2336 GCF_049669965.1 Muriicola sp.
AACCAGATTAAGATTTTACTATTCTTTTACGGATAGTACTAAGGAATTCCGGGGTTACTCCAAGGTAGGAGGCTATTTGAACGTTGGAAATACGGTTAAAGAATTGAGGATAACGTTCCATAAAATCAACATAGCGTTCTTCGGCCGTTGAACTGATATTCTGCAATACTCTTTTTTGCGTGCTTACCAGAGCGTTTTCGGTGATCACTCTAAAAATTCGATTAAATTTTGGGTGCTCAACAAACAACTTTAGTTGGTCTTCTTTATTGATTTGAAGTATTACCGAGTTTTCAATAGCCTCTATATACAGTTTGCTTGGCTGTTCGGAATGAAAGCTGCCAATATCACCGATCCACCAATTTTCTATGGCAAACTGAAGGTTATGCTCTTTCCCATTTGCATCAATCATAAACATCTTGAAGCACCCCTCCACAACAAAAGTGTTGAGTTTACTGATATCACCTGCCTGGAGAATATATTGCCTTCGTTTAACGCTTCGTTCTTTGAAAACCCTCTCCACCGCAGACATTTCTTCTTCATTTAAAGGTAGAAGTTGATTGAAATATTCTATGAGTGGAATGCTGTTCATTTTAATTCGCTATAA
This sequence comes from Muriicola sp., assembly GCF_049669965.1. Taxonomy (NCBI): domain Bacteria; kingdom Pseudomonadati; phylum Bacteroidota; class Flavobacteriia; order Flavobacteriales; family Flavobacteriaceae; genus Muriicola; species Muriicola sp. The sequence goes on from NZ_JBATLB010000061.1 coordinate 605, forward strand.
CGGTCCTGACTCTGGCTGGCCCTACCCATTTAACCTTTGAAGCCAGTTCCTTACTTTATTTAAAAATAGGAATTTCTAATGAAGTTCCTGTGAAGTGCTGAACCTGCCTGCCATGCCTTCGGCAGATAAACCGGCAGGCGGGTTATAGCCCATGTTGTGTGTAGTTTTTATCAATAAATGTTCTTTGCACTTTCCTTAGGCGTAGTTAGTTCAACCGTATGTCCGTCGAGGTCTTGCGTATATATTGAATCGAAGTAATAGTGGTCTTGGATAGTATACTTCAAATTCAATTCGTCAAATCTCCGTTTAGCTTTTTCAAAATTTTCATTTGTTACGTTAAATGCGAAGTGGTCAATTTTTACATTTTTCGAAGCAGGGTCAAGTGCAGTATCAGTGGTAATTGCTGGAAACAATGCGATTCCCGATTTTCCAGAGAGCAGAAAGATTGGATAGTCTCCCCATTCAGGCAATTGATATCGTTTTAGTCCCAACACTTTTTCATACCATTTGGCAGAAGCTTTCATATCGGCAACTCTGATTGCTACGTGGTCTAAAAATTCAAGGTCTATTTTAGATTCTTTGTTTTTCATTTATCAAATTATACAGAATGGTTTTAGCTATAATTTGGTTGCGATTTTGCCTACGCTCGGAACGGCGAGCTTGCCTAATAAAGACCAGCGCTGTTTTGCATTGAAGCCAGTTCCTTGTTTTTTAAAAATAGGAATTTCTAATGAAGATCCGGGAATGCAGGTTAAAAGCGTTGTTGTAAACAGTTTTTATGTACGTAATCCTATAATGCTATTTGAAGTATAGTTCTTTAATAAAATGTATTCTCTTTCCAGGGATGACCAGTTTCCATATGTCTTTTTTGGGGATTAAATTTTTATCGGCCAATTTTTTCCCATCGATATAGGTTCTATAAACAAGCAAATAAAAGAATAAAAGACCTGCGAATTGAGAGGAATTAATAAAATCGAATTCGCTGAGGATAAGAATAGCAGCTAAAGGAACGAGGATTAATAGATAGTAGATTATTAGATTTTTCATATTTAATTTTTACTTTCAACGGTTTTGACTATGACTCATAGTAAATGCGTTATTACCATTATTGTACTTTCGTTATTTTTCAATTTCTTGATCAATGAGTTCAATAATATGATCCAAGTTGTTCTTTAACTCTTTCTCTTATTCTAACCCATCTATTCGATTGCCAAAGAATATAATAATACTCAAGGTTCTAAATGGCGGATGGTCATAGTATTTCTTTACGTCGGATTTAACAATTTTGCTATCTTCAATAACGAATGCATTTTGAAAAGTTGAAAAACTTAATCATATCTATTGTTTTTTTGGCCAACGCACCACATGACTCCTCACTCCTATCCCGATCCCGATCCCGATAGCTATCGGGGCTATCGGGATTCTACTAGACCTTTGATTTTGCCAAGGCAAAATAATGTTTCGATAATGTAAGAATTTACTCATTGGTTAGTGGTTTGTCATAGTTTCTGCTACCGAAGCTTTTCGGCCTTCGTAGTCAAGTTACTTCGACGAAGTAGGCTAGCGCAGGAGCAATGAAGTACAACAGTCAGAGCTATGAATTCCCGCTGAATTTAATTATGCACGTTGTGAGCCTTTCGTTTTATCAATTCGTTTTCTATAAATTCTATTAATTTTTTAGTTTCGTTTACAACTTGTATTTTACTAGAAGTTGAACCTTCCCGCATCCCAA
>NZ_JBATLB010000062.1:0-2584 GCF_049669965.1 Muriicola sp.
GGTTCGGAATTCTGCCTTTACTGCAAACCATTTTGGGAGCAGGGTCCGCTGCTTCACTGCCTCTTGTCTTGGCTGCTACCCTTCAGGGCGATATCCCAAAATGGGTAAGGCGCGTGAGCCAGACCATCTTCTTTATTTTAGCCCCCTTAGAGATGATTCGTGCGGCCTTTGAGCTACCATTTGGACAGGTCATACCAATACTGGGAATACTGCTGTCATGTTTGGTCTCGTTTTACATTCTTTTCAAGTTCAGGAAAAAAGCAATTGGTGCCAGAAGAGCTGTGATCATAGGGTTGGGGTTATTTGCTTTTTCCTACATTATTTTATTGATCATAATGTTCCTGAGTATGACTGGAATTTCTAATTACTGGTTTGGGGTCCAAACCCTCATATTTCCGGTTTTTCTCTTGATCTATGTAGCCCTTTGGTTAAAGGAAACGCTTTTGAAGGAGAAGAAAAAGGCTGAAGAAGTCATTAAGGTAACCCGGGAAAAAGAGAAACTGTTAAAGGATCAAAATATCCAACTTGAAAGGGAAGTGGCAAAACGAACAGAGGAACTCAATAATTCATTGGAAAACCTCAAGGCAACACAAACACAATTGATACAGTCCGAAAAAATGGCCTCCCTGGGTGAACTCACGGCAGGCATCGCCCATGAGATCCAAAACCCGCTCAACTTTGTTAATAATTTCTCTGAAGTGAGCAATGAGTTGATCGATGAGATGAATGAAGAAATTGAAAGAAAGGATTTTGAGGAGGTAAAGGCTATCGCTAAAGACATCAAACAGAACCTGGAAAAGATCAATCACCATGGTAAACGGGCAGACAGTATTGTAAAAGGAATGCTGCAACACAGCCGCGCCAGCAGCGGTGAAAAGGAACCTACGGACCTAAACGCCCTTGCTGATGAATACCTTAGGCTGGCTTATCACGGCCTGCGTGCCAAGGACAAAAGCTTTAATGCCACGCTGGAAACCCATTTTGATGAGACAATCGGGAAAGTGAACTTGGTATCACAGGATATAGGCCGGGTGATCCTGAACCTTATTACCAATGCTTTTTACGCAGTACAGGAACGTAAAAAACAGGGAGAGAAAGGCTATGAACCTATCGTAACGGTGAGCACCCTTAAAGAAAAAGGTAAAGTGCTACTAACAGTGAAAGATAACGGGAACGGCATTCCGGATGCCATCAAAGAAAAGATCTTCCAACCCTTTTTCACCACTAAACCCACCGGGCAGGGTACCGGATTAGGATTAAGCATGAGTTATGATATTGTCACCAAAGGGCATGGGGGAGAATTAAAAGTAAGCACCAAAGAAGGAAAAGGAACAACATTTTATATTAACTTACCATTAACTAAAAGGCCATAAAACCAATTTAAATGAAATACCGCATTGCTCTATCAGGCTTGCTAACCTGCCTATTTATTCTTTCCTGTACGAAACCAAGTAAGTCTGCAAAAGAAACTAACGTTGGCGATTACAAGGCTCCTGAAACCATGTCCTTACAATTTACCGATCCGGAGCCTTTTGAATGGCAAACCATCACGCTGGCAAGCCCTACAACGTATTCACTCAATATTGATGCCTTACCCAGCAAACCATTTGAATTGAATGCCTTCAAGCCACTAAAGACCCCCATGAAGGAATATGATTTGGATTGGGACAATTTTCCGACCGAAGCATTGAAATTTGATTCGGTGCCGTTTACGGTGACAAAAGGTGCCTTAAAGCAACCTTCCGTTACGAAAATGAAGCCCCCGGGTAATATGGAAGGTACAAATGCCAATCTATTACAACTCTCAGCGAATGAGGGTTTAGCAAGTAATGACATCAACTGCTTTTTGGAAACAGAAGATGGTGCTATTTGGATTGCTTCGGCTTCTTCCTTAATCCGCTATGATGGGGAGCATGCTTTCACCTATGATTATCCCTTTGTTTATAAAATAACCATTGACCAACATGGCAGACTTTGGATGGTGAAACCAGGACAGAGTATGGTTTTGGTGTTAGATTTTAAGAATGATATAGAATATACGATTACCATTTCTGATAACTTTGTACCACTTGACATTCTTAGTGACCATACCGGTACAATTTATATTGTTTCCATCCAGGATGGGCTATACAAGATGGACCCAGGAATGAAAAGTTTACAAAAAGTAGCCAATGAAGGCACAAATTTATCATGGACGCTTTTTGAAGACAGTAAAGACAATCTTTGGATTGGTTTTGGGGATCGTATTGCCATAGTAGACAAAGAAAGAAAGGAGCTTAAAACATTCCCGGGAAATTCTCATTTCGATGTAAATTCCATTGTTTCGGATATTAAAGAGGACCGTTCTGGCAATATTTGGTTGTGTCTGCCTTTTCCTTCTACTGCTAACAAATCCTTTTCTCCCAGCCTATTACGAGTATCCCTAAAAAACCAGAAAGTAAGGGTGCTAAATGCAGAAAATGGCTATAACATTTTAGGCAATACGATAACAGAAGATACCCAGGGGAATTTCTGGGTATTCGGTAGATCAGAGGCGTTTATTTTAAATGAGAATACAACGAATTTTAAAATCCTAGGTTTGAAA
>NZ_JBATLB010000063.1:0-4680 GCF_049669965.1 Muriicola sp.
ACGTAATGCTGGAATGGTCCCTTGCGTGGTCTACGGAGGGGAAAAACCGCTACACTTTTCAGCACATGAATTAGCATTCAGAGATTTAGTGTACACTCCTAATGCCCACACAGTTGTGGTTGTTTTAGAAGATGGCAAGAAATTACAGGCCATTATGCAGGATATTCAATTTCATCCTGTAACTGATAAAATATTGCATGTCGACTTTTATCAGTTATTCCCGGATAAGGAATTAACAATGAATATTCCTGTTAAATTACTAGGAAGTTCTCCTGGGGTTAGAAATGGAGGTCGCTTGTTATTTAGGAAAAGACTCCTGGCCATTAAAGCCTTGCCAGACAACCTGCCAGATTTCTTCGATATAGATATTTCTACTTTGAAAATTGGGGATAACATTACGGTAGAATCTCTGCTTAATGACAAATTTACCATCTTACACCCGGAAACTACGGTTGTGGTGCAGGTTAAAACAGCACGTGCAGCAGTTGTTGTTGAGGAAGATGATGAAGAAGGAGATGAAATTGAAGGAGCAGAAGGTGCAGAAGGAGAAGCAACTCCGGCTGAAGCCACTGAAGCTGCTGCGGAAGAGAAAGAATAATTATTTAATAGTCTCAATGAACAGCATCCCGGGATCATTTCTCGGGATGCTTTTGTATTTTAGCGGGATGATTCCCCCGCTATGCTATCCATTATAAAATCACTTTTTGGGCACTCATCGTCCCTCCTGAAAGAAGAAGACCTCATGAAAAAGTACTTGATCGTTGGCCTGGGAAATGTAGGTGTGGAATATGAAAATACCCGGCATAACATCGGATTTCAAATTCTAGACCGCCTGGCTGAAAAAAATGAGTTGTCTTTTTCTTCAAACAAATTAGGCGCCACTACTACCTTTAAGATCAAAGGTCGAAGTATCTTGCTCCTAAAACCCTCCACCTTTATGAACAGAAGCGGAAAGGCGGTACATTATTGGTTAGAGAAGGAAAAGATCCCTCAGGAGCATCTGCTGATCATAACCGACGATATAAACCTCCCTTTTGGTACACTGCGTTTAAAGACAAAAGGTAGTGACGGGGGTCATAACGGCCTGGCCGATATTCAAAATACCCTACAAACCAATCAGTACAACCGACTCCGTTTTGGATTGGGATCTGACTTCCCCAAAGGAAGACAAGTAGATTATGTATTGGGTAACTGGAATGAAGAAGAAGAAAAAACTTTACCAGAAAGACTAGACAGATGTGGTACCCTTGTAAACTCCTTTGTACTGCAAGGGGTGAACACTACCATGAACCAATTCAATAATACCTGATCAGCGAATTACCCTAAAGGAATAAGTGCCAGAATCAGAGCTATTTCCTTCCCTGTCTGTAGTTACCACCCGCCAATAGTAAATAGTATCAGCGGCTACACTGGCCGGTAGCTCTGTAATGCTAATGGAAGTACTCGCTAATAAGAGTTGTGGATTGGCAACGGTATCCAGATACACATCATAGGTAGCAATATCATTATCCACATCTGCCCCTGTCCAACCTAATGTCACCTCGTTATTGAGATCGCGCGCCACTGAGGCTCCGGAAAGTGGCTCATTTATCTGCGCGGGAAAAGGAGGAAAGGTAGTTTCTGTACCCGCATTGTAAAAATACCATGCCTCGCTTATTGCAATTTCTTGAGTTTCATTGTTCTGGGTGGTGATCGTCCATTGATAGGGAACACCCTTTAAAAGAGGAACCCTGACAGACAATGCTTCGGTAGGCGCACTGGTCACCGAGCTATTCGTTAGGACATTGGTAAATTTTAATTGATAGGTGTCTGCATATTTTGCTGCCAACCACCTAAATTCTACCTGACTGCTAGTATTATTTAAACTGATCCCAGTAATGCATTCAGAATTTTTTTGAGGAAAAATCAACACAGCTGCCTCCGGTGGTTTAGGGGAATCCTTGCCACAGGCAACCAGTAAAATGATCAATAACAGGCTCAGTTTCTGTTTCATCTTTTTATGACTTTAGTAGCATAGTTGAATCGGGTTCCGGTGAGATTCAACAAATATACCCCGGAAGGCAATTCCGCAAAATCCATGGTTATAGATCGATCGCCGGGTGTATAACTTTTCGATAGAACGGTTTGTCCAAGCATATTAAACACCTTCACTTGTACATTTGTTTCCATTGCAGGCAGGAAAGCCGTTAGCTCGTTCACAAATGGGTTAGGATATATCACAGGCTCCGTACCGATCAGGATCACCTCTTCATAGGAACCCTGACAAGACAGACCACCCGTAACTTTTAAAGTATTGATCCCTGATTTTAGGTCTATGGTGAATAGAGTTTGAGTGGTTTGGGTAAGGATCCCGTTCAATTCAATATTGTACAATGCCGAACCGGCCAGATCTATTGTTGCTTGAAAGTTACTTGGATCTAGCGCTACCAATACCGACAAGGGATCTGGTTCGGTAATGACAAAATCAAAACAGTATTCCTCGTAAAAAATACTGCCATCGGTACCGTTGATACAGGCAGTATAGTTGCCTGCAGAAAGGGTGTTTAGTTCAAAAATAGAAGTGAAACTATCAGAAATATCAACCCCATTTCCATTAATTGCCACTGTATAATTCAAAGGCACTCCGGCGTTGATCTCCAGCCTACCGTCATTGGAAGTGATACAAGACTCGCTGCCTAGCGCTATCTCGAAATTGCTTTGTCCGAAACGATATACAGGGCAACCATCGGCATTTACTTCTGTATTGGGTGGCGTCCCCAGGCATAGGTCGTCCCCGTCATCAAATACCTCATCGCCATCAGCGTCTGGCCTAAAAATTCCTTCTACACAAAAATCTAAGGTAAATCCTATGATAACTCCCCCATCTGCAGGGGCGGTATCCCGAACCAGCAGTGTCCATTCACCAAAGGAAGATTCCCCATAGATCGATGCCAGAGAGCCTAGAGGTTTAACTGTTCCGCTGATCCCGGGATCACCATTACAAATAAAAGGAGCGGCATCATCGTCAAAGGTAGCATCGATATTTTCTAGTTGAGAACAGGAATTTGCGGTGAGTTGAACCTCCGTCCCCGAAGGGGAAACTAGGCTAATGATCAAATCCGATAAAAAGGAATGTTCTATGTTCACCATTACATTAATATCCGTAATGAGCAGATCATCTACCACCATGATGGTAGAACTCACCGTAGGAGTACCTGTTGATGATATCAATACCGGCACATCTTTGGCAATTTTCTGTTTGCAATTAACAGGCAGTGTTGTAAAGCTATTGGCGCTTCCAAATACCCCCTCTCCACAATTTGTGATAGGTTTGATTCGCCAATAATAGGTAGTCTCCGGAAGTAAATTTTCGGGAATATAATTTTTAAAGAGCACTCTGGTAGAATTCACTACAGAGGTAAATCCGGGATCTGTGGCGATCTCTATTCTATAGGCAAAGTTAATTGCCGGCGTATCCCATGTCAGCGTTGGTTTAAGCGGGACATCTACTGCTGCATTTGCAGGACTTAAGAGAGTTACTTCAGGAAAATCTGTGTCAAAGATGTTTAGCACAATGGTCACTTCTTTGGTATAGGAAGGTGCCGTCGCTATGATCTGAATAGGATAAACCCCTTCGGGTACTGCTGTTGTATTGGAAATAGTGATTTCTACCGGGGTATTGTTGGCCATGGCCGTACCCGGCAAAAAAGAAATCCCTAATCCGGGAGGTAGACTGCCGGCGCTAAAGGTAACTTCTTCATTAAAGCCCCCATAAGTTTCATAAACAAATGGTATTACTTTATCTACCGGCTGACAAACATCAAAGGTGAGGTCGTCAAACTGAAGTACCACAGGTGCCTCTTCGATGATAAAATTTGTACTGTTTACCGCGAAAAAGATATGTTGATATCCCTTGACCATAAAACGGGCCGTGGTGGTTGCGGTCCCAGGCAATAAAATTTCATGCTCGCCATCATTTATTGCTTTTTCTGCCAGAAGGATAGGAAAACTATTACCCCCGTCTAGAGAGAGATAAATATCTACAAACTGCGTGTTTACAGGAGAACTATTTGTATTAGCTACATCCCAGCTCACGGTCTGCAGGGAACCTGCGCTATAGGTCTCCTCCATAGCCTGTGAGTTAACCACAAAAGGACCTGCTGCATTACTGACCTTAACATTGACCAGGTCAGAGGCAACCTGCCCGCCTTCCGCAGAATTATCTCTTACGGTAAGGGCAAAGTTAAGATCGCGTGCAACAGTTGATACGGTTTCCCAGGCCGCATTGATTGCCGGATTTGTTTGAGTTAATTGCCCCGTTATAACCCTTGACAATTTTGGAAAATAACGTGCTGACTGTATTGTTGGAGGTAACGATCTGAAGTTAGCTCCGCTGGCATTTTGTGGACCAAAGGTATTGGTTGTAACCACCCCATTATCTATTTGCTCCCAGGTATAGGTAAGTACATCCCCCGGATCGGGATCGGCTGCCTCTCCCGTAAGGACAAAGGCGGTGTTTTTAGGAATGGTATAGTTTCCAATAGTTGTAATGACCGGAGGTGAATTTGAGATCGACATTTCTACTGCACAACCGGTAGTTGCAATATATTCGGAGATCTGAAGGATGCTATTGTAATGGAAATAATCATCCCCACTTGTTTGTACATTATTTCCTTCCACAATGCCCGCATAGCCCATGAT
>NZ_JBATLB010000064.1:0-1663 GCF_049669965.1 Muriicola sp.
ATATTATCTAAAAGAAAAAAGAAAAAAGAACTTGACCGAAACGGTAAGAAACTATCAAGAATATTTACCCAATTATTTGCCCCTTCCTCATCCTTCTCCCAGAAACAATATCTGGCTTAGGAAAAACCCTTGGTTCGAGTCAGATGTTATACCTTTTTTACAGGATACGATAAAAAGCGTTTCACATTAATATCATGCGGAAATATCCTGTAAATTGGCTTAGAACGTACAAATCAACCATAGGCACTAACCCAAAAGAAAATGGATAAACAATTTAAAAAGGTATTTTCTGATTTCATTTTTTGTACTAATGTAGAAGAAGCTTTTTCTGCAAAAAAAAGTGTAAAGATTAATTTTTATACATTGATGTGGGTGACAGATGGCATGGTTGATTTGTTAGTAGACAACGAAGTTGTGGGATTCAATAAGCAGCAAATGATTTTTTTGACACCAATTCATCATGTTAAACTTTTAGAAAATCATAGCCAGGTAAATATTGTGATGTTTAACAGGGACTTTTATTGTATCAAGGAAAATGACCACGAAGTTTCATGCAATGGCATTTTATTCTTTGGGTCTCAAGGAGTTCCAATTATCAATTTGGACAATAAACAAACGGAGGGTTTTAATAGGCTTCTTGGTGTTTTGAAGGAGGAATTTGAAATTGCAGATACTATACAAGAAGAAATGCTGAGAGCATTACTTAAAAGGTGGCTCATTAATGCAACAAGAATAATGAAAAGTCAAAGTAATTATGTTGGCGAAAATAAAACCAAACTGGAGCTTGTTCGCAAATTTAGAATATTGCTTGAAATGCATTATAAAGACTATCACAAGGTCAGTGATTATGCCAAATTATTACATAAGTCGCCAAAAACATTGTCCAATAGATTCAGTTCTTTAGGCTTACCAAGCCCCAGGGAAATGATTCTCGACAGAATTTTCGTGGAAGCCAAACGGTATTTATTGTACACTCAATTTTCCATCAAAGAAATTGCCTCTAAACTGGGTTTCGAAGATACTTCAGCCTTTTCTCATTTTTTTAAAAACAGGTCGCAATCCTCACCTACAAACTTCAGAGCGGAACATTATCAAAATTAACCGCGGGAAGTATTTACAAACTTCAGGGCAAAAACCCCAATTATATTTCTGGCAGCCACAGCTACCTTTGCTCTTGAGCAAGCATTAGAATATTAGGCAGTGGTTTATCCTTATGAAAAAATATTTCAATTACATTTTATTAATCCATTTCTGCTTTCCATTATCATCGGTTGCTCAGCATAACAATAATTCAATAAACACTAATCAAAAAAATAATGGGGTATATGAATTAATTTCCTCAGGTATATACTCCTATTCTTTTGAACATGAGGAAGGAATTATTGGAACAGAAATCCATTTCACCTATTGGATAAATCATACATGGGGCGCTGGGATGGCCTATACGGCTAAATATGATGAAGAAGAAATCCTGAATGACTTTGCAGTAATTGGTAGTATGAATCCTGCCCGGTGGATGACTATCAATGTCGGGCCAAATTTCGGCTTACCAACAGACTCAAGGGACTTTCTGCTGGGCGCATATACAGAAATGGAAATCAATATAAGGCCAGCAAATTGGTTTCATTTCGGGCCTGTCATGGGGTTTGTATGGAATAAAGAA
>NZ_JBATLB010000065.1:0-2551 GCF_049669965.1 Muriicola sp.
CTTACTCCTTTTTCTTTAGTTCTTCCTCGATCATTTTACGTGTGGTGTTGATAAAATCCCTGGTGTTTAGTTCATTGATCATCACATAGTCGTGATTGTGTTTATGGTGCCAGATCTGATTCTCGAATTCCATAAGATCTTTTGGGGAAATATCTATTTTAAAAGGAGACCTTTCGGTATAGGTGTCCAAATAATTATTCTTGTCAAAATCGAGTTTTTTTGTCAGTTCCCCGTTGGCCAGCGGAAAACGTTTCATTAGGAAAGGCATTAGGTTGGTGGTGTAGTTCTCCGACCTGAAAAGAATATCCTCTTCACAGTCCTCCAAAATCGTAAGCCAGTTGACGAGTTGTGCGCGTAACTTATCATTTTTTAAGATGTTTAACTTTCCCGACGTAACGATCTCCCCGGATACCCCTGTCCTTGCATCAAAGGAGTTAAAATCTAACATGCGCATTAGTAAATCATACATCTTATCCGGGGCTGCCGTTACAGAATCTGCCCTGATCATTCGGGTAAGGTCTTTACAAACCTGTGCTACTTTTTTATTGGTATTGATAGATGTGTTTAGTTGGTCTGCATTGAATTGAAATTCTTCTTTCATTGCCCTGAGTAATTCAACCTCCTGCATATTTTCAATACGTTGATCATTCCAGCTGTCGATCTGCAGGGCCAGGAGGATCCCTATCACCACCAATAAGATCTCGCCAAAGGCATATAAGAGGTACTTAGATACTTTTGAGCCAGCCGAAGCTTTAGCGGAGGTTTGGTTTTCCATCAGCAAGGCTTGTCGTATTTTTCTAAATAATTTTATCATAATTCATGGGGAATCCCCTCCTGGGTTAGGTTAGGGGTGGGTTTTATTTTCTCTATCTCTCTTTCTAATTCCTTCAGCACTATAACCAGGTTATTTTTTACATCCAGATCACTTAACCTTATTAAGCGCACCCCTAAAGACTCCAGTCGTTCTTGCCGGATTTGGTCTTTCTCTGGTTGGCCTGCAATGAAGTGGATAGCACCATCAACTTCTATGGCCAGTCTTAGATCTTTACAATAGAAATCTACGATATATTTATCAATTGGTATCTGTCTGCTAAATCGAAAACCCAACTTTTTGTTTTTGATCTCTCGCCAAAGAGCAATCTCGCCATAGGTCATATTATTGCGGAGCTTTCTGGCAAAGGCAAGCAGGTAGGGATGGTATGGGATGATCTTCCTCATGGGGTTACCCTCCCCTTTTTACCCTCCCGGGAGGGGAGAGATTTGGACGTTGTATAATGAACAGTTTTAATCATTAATCGTTAATTCCTATTTTTTATGTTTCTAATAATGCAGTAAAATTAAATTTCAATATGCTAAGAAATTTCAGCTTTATATTTTCCGGCATTTTGCCATCTTTAGTTTGGGTCTTACTGGGATCATAACATAAGTTTAACGTCGCATTTTTGTGTAAGGCGCCAAATTTTTTAGGTTGTACTCTTCAAAAAGGTATATCAATGAAACTAGTTCAGATAAAAAGAAAGACGCGATCAGAAAAACGCTACAGTAAAAAAATGGGCAAACTCACCACCAGGGTTACCTATATTAAAAAGTACGTGGCCGGGTTGCCGGTAAAAACTCTGCATACCTATAGGCAAACCTACTACGGAGAGGTAAAGAACTGCGAAGACTGTAATTTGTTCGTGTAAACAGGGAATAGGAAGCAGGTTATAAATACTATGCAGGCTGGCTCAGCCTTACAGCTGTCTAATCTGTCGCATTAGAATTTGGCATTAGGGCCGAATAACTTTTCCCCTCTACGTTTTCTATAAAAGACCACAGACCCGTATCATCGGGTAATGCTGTTCCGGGTGGAATAGAGGCGGCCTGTATCCATTTTGTTTTTTCAAGGACCACTACCCCATCTATTTTTAAGACAATACTTAGCAGTCCATCATTTACCAGGGTAGAATCATTGAGCCTTACGAATAAGCCTAAATTCTCTGTGTCTTCCGTTTTAAAACTTGAGGTCCAGGGCAATCGTACCTGATATTCATTCCCATACCCCCCACCTTGAATTCTACTAGCTGTTCCTTGCCCGTTTACCTCCCAGTTAACATTCGCTGTCTCCCCGGTATTGTCTTTGCTACAGCCAATGATGACAAGAAAAAGCGCCAAAACAATATTTTTCATATGTGTTCTATTCATACCAAACATATATATGAAACGAAATTCCTTCCAAAATATGACACACCATATGCTCATTTTCTTGCACTATAACCAGTCATTGCGCATAATTTGATTGTAACTTTCTGATTATCAATATATAAAAGGCCTGGGCAAAATTTAAACATGCATGTTAAAATGGGGAATTCACTTTGAATATTGTAATTCGAATTTATCTCTTCTGAAAGCACTAATGAATAGATTTATTAATTAAAACTTCCTGCTTTATCTTTGAACCACAAACCCAACATATGGCCTCGGGATTTTTTGCTGTTTTAGATGACGTCGCTACCCTATTAGACGATGTGGCTACCATGGGGAAGATCGCCACCAAAAAGACCGCCGGGAT
>NZ_JBATLB010000066.1:0-13312 GCF_049669965.1 Muriicola sp.
GTACTTATTTACAGATTACTCAATCAATAAGGCATGGAAAGAATCACCTATAAGAATCAGATAGTAGATATAGAGGGAGGAGAATTACGCAGTTACCAGGTAGATGGCTATGAATTGATGCATCAGATCGGCAGTCCGGGATGGGCACATACGGATACGGAAATGTTTCCTATCCTTGGGCCCACAGACAAAGCAGGGTTCAGGGTTCATGTTCCCAGAGGAAATGCGATTCTAGATCAGCACGGACTTCTAAGGGAGCTTTCGTATGCCTTAGAAAAAAAAGAAGATACAAGGGCAAGCTATCTAAAAACATATACCGCAGGCACTTTGGTCTCCAATTCAAAATTCCCGGATAAATCAACGGCACAACGCCTTATTTGGCCCTATAGTTTTGAATTTAAAAAGACCTTTAGGGTAACGCCAACCTCGTTGCAGATCGGTTTTGAGGTAAGTGGTCAAAGAGATATGCCATTTATGATAGGATATCACCCGGCTTTTAAGCTGAGGACACCACATGCCAGAATTAAAACGGCTTCTGCAAGTTACGGTATACAAGAGATCATGGATGCTGGTAACCGAGCTATAGAGGTGCCTCAGACGGAAGAACTATTTTTGGAAGACGAACATAGTATTCGTATCAGGTCCAAGGGCTTTGGCCATTTCATGTTATGGGCACCCACAGAGAATATGATCTGTGTTGAACCAATCAGTTTCTATCCTTATACGGTAGATCAGGTTTCCCTGCATGAAGGGTTTATGTACCTGGAGAACACAGAAGCAATGTTTCAGATAGAAATCGAATTAATATCTTAAGAATGCAAACTAGAAAAGAGCAAGAATTACAGGAACAGATAGAAGAACAGTATGGGTATTTATTTGAAGAAGAACTTCTAAAGGAGATTGAGGCAGTAGCCGTGAAGCGCATCGTAAAGGAAGGCGACTTTCTTATGGATATTGGAGATCCTATTCTTTTCATGCCTTTAATAATAAGTGGTGCTATTAAGATCTTAAGTGAGGATAGTGGGGGTGATGAATTGTTGCTGTACTTCATAGAGAAAGGCGATACTTGTGCGATGACCTTATCCTGTTGCCTCCAAAAAGGGAAAAGCAAGATCAGGGCCGTAGCCGAATCCGATGCTGAAATGCTAATGATCCCCATAGAAAAAATGGAGGAATGGATGGGGCGATACAGAAGCTGGCGACAATTTATACTTGACAGTTATCACGACAGAATGGAAGAACTCCTCGAAACAGTAGATACACTGGCATTCATGAATATGGACGAACGTCTGTTTAAATACCTGAAAGATAAGGCCATGGTGAATCAGAATGAATTTATACAAACAACACATCAGGAGATTGCGGCAGACCTGCACACTTCCAGAGTAGTCATTTCCAGGTTACTAAAAAAGATGGAGCACGATGGGAAAATAAAATTGAATCGCAGCCAGATCCATCTCATAGAATTATAATAACATAGATATTGCTTCCGGGCAGATCAAACGGATATGCAAAAAATATTTCCCTTTTTAAGTTGGATACGTACCTATAAATGGGGTTACCTTCCCAGCGATCTCATGGCGGGCTTAACGGTGGCCATCGTCCTTATCCCCCAGGGATTGGCATATGCCCTTATAGCCGGTTTACCGGCCGTCTACGGCTTATATGCGGCACTGGTTCCGTTGGTAGTATATTCCTTTATGGGAACCTCCCGTTCATTGGGCGTGGGTCCTGTGGCGATGGATTCCCTATTGGTGGCTGCCGGCTTGGGGGCCATTGCGTCTATTGGGCCAGAGAATTATATCGCAATGGCGGTATTACTTGCGTTTCTGGTGGGTGGTATACAGGTACTACTTGGGGTTTTTAGAATGGGATTTTTGGTTAATTTTCTTTCAAGACCCGTAATTAGCGGGTTTACTTCGGGTGCTGCCCTCATCATTATGTTCAGTCAGTTAAAATATCTCCTGGGCACAGACATAGAAAAAAGCAATCAGTTTCATTGGATCATATGGAATGCCATCGAAAGAATTGGAACCGTAAACCTCTATGATCTGGGAATAGGAGTATTGGGCATCTTACTGATGGTCTTATTAAAAAAATGGAATAGAAAAATCCCATACATATTGTTGGTGGTCGTCATTGGAAGTATCCTCGTATTCTCATTTCAATTAACTGATAAGGGTGTAGACATAGTAGGGGAAATCCCAAAGGGACTTCCAACCCCCTCCGCCCCTGAGATGGAATGGGGATATTTAATGGAATTGTGGCCCATAGCCCTCACCTTGGCGCTGGTTGGCTATTTGGAGACCATTACTATTGGAAAGGGAATTGAAGATAAAACAAATGGAGATCACTTGAATGCCAATAAGGAATTGCTCGCTCTGGGATTTTCTAACATGGCCGGTTCATTTTTTCAGTCCTATCCCATTACCGCAAGTTTTTCAAGATCGGCGATCTACCTTGAAGCTCGTTCCAGGACTAACATGGCCACTCTCATAACGGCTGCGATCGTACTGTGTACGCTCTTATTCCTTACACCATTGTTTTATTACCTCCCAAAGGCCGCCCTGGCAAGTATCATTATGGTTTCTGTGTATGGATTGGTAGATGTTGCCTATGCACGCGTACTATGGAAGTTCAGAAAGGATGAATTTGTGGTGCTGGTGGGTACTTTTGTAGTCACCCTTTTTGTCGGGATAATGGAAGGAATACTGGTTGGGGTTTTAATTTCCCTATTATTGATGGTCTACAGGACCTCCAACCCGCACTTTGCGGAGTTGGGGAATATTAAGAACACAGATTACTATCGTAATATAAACAGATTTGAAGGCGAGGTATTGGTTAGACCAGATTTGCTAGTTGTTCGCTTCGATGCCCAATTGTATTTCGGCAATACAAATTTTTTCAAGACACACCTCATGCACTTAATCCAGGAGAAAGGACCAGAGCTGCGGGCGGTGATTTTAAACGCTGAA
The DNA here is from genome assembly GCF_049669965.1 of Muriicola sp. Lineage (NCBI taxonomy): Bacteria > Pseudomonadati > Bacteroidota > Flavobacteriia > Flavobacteriales > Flavobacteriaceae > Muriicola > Muriicola sp. Next base: position 2,976 of record NZ_JBATLB010000066.1, read on the forward strand.
GCCATCAATTATATAGATTCCTCAGCAGCGGCCATGTTAATAAAACTGATTGAAAAACTATACGACAAAGGCATTCATTTCTTTATCGCAGGTGCCATTGGCCCTACCCGTGACATTCTTTTCTCTAGTGGGATCATGGAATTACTGCCCAAGGAATGCCTCTTTGTGGAAACCCGTGAGGCCGTTTCTTTTTATGATGATCCACATAAGAAGTCACAATTGCAATCAAAGGTGGCACACCAGAGGAATACCCTTAGTGACTAAAGTTACCCTTATGTTTGTATTATGATGTATTTTTGTACCGAAAAAAAAGGCTTATGAACATAGAACAGATATATACAGGATGCCTTGCTCAGGGGGCTTATTACATTGAAAGCCAGGGAGAAGCAGCTATCATTGATCCTCTAAGAGAAGTTTCACCCTATATCAAAAGGGCCGCCAGAGATAAAGCCAAGATCAAATATATTTTTGAAACACATTTTCATGCCGACTTTGTAAGCGGACATGTGACCCTGGCAAAAGAAACCGGTGCAACCATTATCTATGGCCCCAATGCCGATCCTACTTTCGACGCTTTGATCGCAAAGGACGGACAGGAATTTACAGTAGGCGCACTTACCATTAAGGTGTTACATACCCCGGGTCATACCATGGAAAGTACCACCTATCTTTTAAGGGATGCCAGCGGTAAGGACAAGGCCATATTTTCTGGAGACACCCTATTTCTTGGCGACGTAGGCAGGCCAGATCTGGCTCAGAAAGCTGCCCATCTAACCCAGGAACAACTGGCAGGTATGCTGTTCGATAGTTTAAGGACCAAGATCATGCCCTTGGCAGATGATGTGATTGTGTATCCTGCTCACGGAGCAGGTTCTGCATGTGGTAAAAACATGATGAAAGAAACCGTGGATACCCTGGGAAATCAGAAGAAAATGAACTATGCCCTTAGGCAAGATATGACCAAGGAAGAGTTTATTGCTGAGGTTACCGAAGGACTCTTACCTCCCCCCAAATATTTCCCTTTGAATGTAAAGATGAATAAAGAGGGGTATGAAGATATCAAGGACGTACTTAAACGAGGCACCAAGGCTTTAACGCCTGATGAATTTGAGGTCCTGGCCAATGAAACAGAAGCTATTGTGTTAGATGTGAGGAGTGAGGAGGAGTTTGTAAAAGGCCATATTCCAAGGTCTATATTTATTGGCCTTAAGGGCGACTTTGCTCCCTGGGTGGGTGCGCTGATTGCCGATGTAAAGCAAACTATTTTACTGGTAGCACCAAAGGGACAAGAGGAGGAGGCAATCACCAGGCTCTCAAGAGTTGGATTCGACCATACGATCGGGTATTTGAAAGGTGGGTTTAATTCCTGGAAAAAGTTGGGAAAAGAAACAGACAGCATAACCTCCATCCATGCCGAAAAGTTAACAAAAGAGCTATCCGATAAGGAATTGGCGCTTTTTGATGTGCGGAAAGAAAGTGAATATTCCGCAGAGCATTTACCTCAGGCCAATAATACCCCCTTAGATGTTATTAATGAACATTTGGCATCGTTCCCTGATAAGAAAACCTTTTATGTGCATTGTGCAGGGGGATATCGTTCTGTCATCGCAGCTTCCATATTAAAAAGCAGAGGGATCCATAATTTAGTAGATGTTGCGGGAGGCTTTAGCGCCATAAAATTGGCCGGTATTAAAACCACAGACTATGTTTGCCCTTCTACCTTATGATAAAAGTCATAGATCCGGGATGCAAGCATAGTTAGATTTATACTATGAAACGGCATCAAGGAATAAAATTTCTATTAGTTTGTCTTATATGCCTTGCAATTATCTCCCTTATTGGGATTTCAATATACAGTTTAACTTAACTTGACAAATTATGAAAACAAACATGGGTGCTCTGGACAAGATCATTAGGGTAATTATTGCTATCGCTGCCGGATTCTTAGTTTACTACGACGTGGTGCAGGGTGTGTATTCTTATATTCTACTGACTATTGTCGCCATATTTTTATTGACAAGCCTGGTAGGCTTTTGTCCCCTGTACAGCATTTTCGGTTTAAATACCTGTTCAGTGAATAAAAAAGGATAGTACCTAATAACGCAATTAAGTTTCAGGAGTTCACAGTTAACTAATTGCCGGAATATTGAGAGCGAGACGATACGGACCTTCAGGGCTTTTCGAACAGCAACTGTTGGGTTTGCTCTCGTTTTTTTTAGAATAATTTTCAGAATCTGCTTTCCTACCATCTAATTTTACGTATTTTTATTTAGAATTATAAAACAGGAATGCTAAAGAATTTTATTCGAACTGTAGGGGTCATTAACATTGTATTAATCCTCGTAGTTCTTTCCATTATAGTCGTTTCAGAATATATGTTTCTTAGCGGCAAAAAGCTAGATGCCATCTTCATAGCATTCTGGGCGCCAACTATTCTTGGATTTATGAATTATTTTAAATACAGGAAGTGATGGATTTTATTCTGGCATATTCCATTTTCGTCGGTTTTATCTTCCTTATCTGGATGATCTTTGTAGTGAGGATGTATAAAGAATTAAATAAAAAACAGTAAACAGTAAATAGCGTTGTTTCTCTCCGGTTTATTTAGATCTATTGACTATTGAAGGGAATTAGCTTTCCCTGATTTTTAAGAGCATAGCTGGCAACCAGCCTTTTTGTCTCCAGGGTTTCTTTTTGTGGGATCACAAAAGCCAAAACATCCTGGAGCGATCTAACCTCAGTTTCCTTTGGAACAAATCCATATCCGTAATACTGGCCATCCTGAACAATTACCAGAGCATCTTCCATTGCATCTCGGCCTTTTTCCCGGATCATAAAATTGTCCTTATTATTAGTAATATAATTCACTGCATCATGCGCTTTTTTATTGTAGTCTTCCACTGCTTCTTTCCCCCTGCAAATCCCATCACATTGGGGTATTCTGAAGTGTGAACAGTAGCTTATACCTTCCTGCAGATGGCAATATTTTGCACATAGGCCATAGGAAGAACAAATTATTTCAAGGAATTCCCTGCATTCTGTGATTGAATACAGCGTGGTAAGCGGCCGAGGTACGTTCTTTATCTTATTAAAAGCCAAATGAAGAATACCATCTCTATCTTCATAGTTAAAAATAGCGTAGGCGGGTACCTTTTTTTTCTGAGCCCTGTTGTACACAGGATAGTAATGCTTAATGGCATAAGATTCCATTAAAAAGGCCACCAGCTCATTACCAGCAAGCTCGTAGTCTATCTGCTCGGTATGCCTGCACATTTGAATTTCTTTTTCACTTTTATCGTAAAAGTGGCCAAGCACCCTTTTTTTAATATTCTTCGCCTTTCCGGCATAGATTATCTCTCCCTTAGCGTTTTTAAATAGGTAGATCCCTGTTTTTTCAGGTAAATTCTCATAATGGGTTTTGGGAAGGGAAGGAGGGAAGGTGGCCTCTTGCGAACGCGCATTTAAAAATTTCTTAAGCGTCTCTTCAATCTTAGGAGTGTTTAGAATTTTTTGGAACAACAGTACGGTGGCATGGGCATCTCCACGTGCTCTGTGCCTGTTCTCAAGGGGAATACTCAGTGTAGAGCAAAGTTTCCCCAGGCTGTAAGACCTGTATCCGGGGAATACGGTTCTTGACAAGCGTACGGTACATAATTTCTTGCGAACAAAAGATAGGCCCAACTCTTTGAATTCATTCTTTATGACATTGTAATCAAAATTCACACTATGGGCAACAAAGATGGTCCCTTCCGTAAATGAGAGAATGTTGGGCGCAATATCTGCTATGGTAGGTGCATTGCGGACAAGGGCGTTGTCTATCCCTGTGAGTCCGGTTATAAAGTAAGGGATCTCACATTCCGGATTAACAAGGGAAGTGAATTCATCAATGATCCGTGCCCCGTCATATTTAAAAATGGAAATTTCAGTGATCTTGTTCCCTTTGATCCCATTCCCCGTAGTTTCTATGTCTACTATACAGTACAACTTTGTAATTTGTAAGATGAAGGCTATCTATTATGGAAAAGGCCTATTCAGATAGCGAAATTTCGAGCCAAAAAAGAGGACAACAAGTGCTGTCCTCTTCTTTAAGAATTTTGATAAGATGTGAAAGGAATATTCCTTAGGAATTATCTACCACCTTTGCACTTGCAGCATTCTTTTTTACCGAGGCAATTCCATTAGCCATAGAAGATACAGAAGCGTACATTTGACTAGCCCCGATCTCTTGTCCGTTAGAAGCTTTTAGGCCAAAATAAGGCTTGCCATTTTTAGCCATTTTACGTTCAAACATAGCATCGTTTTTGGAATTATTCCTTACAGATTCAATGCCATTTTCGCAAGCCGCCTTGGTCTTGTATGCTTCACTACTTAAGATCACTTGTCCGTTGCCTGCCTTTAAATTAAATCTGAATTGGCCGGATTTGTCTTTTTTGATTTCGAATTTGCCCATTTTAAAAATATTTGAATTTCTCAAATTTAACATTTAAAAAGAGAAATTTTAAGAATGGGCAAAAAAAAATCCACATTTTACTGTGGATCTTTAAAAGATGTAAGAAAAAGTAATAGAAAATCTACAAAATAACTACACTTTTTCTACTAATTTGTTGGCGATCCTTTGAGTCGTTTTTCGATCTTTTGTTTCTTTTCTGTAAGACGCTTCATTAGATTCATAAGCTCTGCATCTTTCGTTTTCTTATATATCTCATTGATTGCCAGGATTATCTCCTTAGCGTCTCTTGAAGCCTGAACTCGGTCACTGGTTGACATATGACTCATTTTCAAGTTTTCAAACGCATCTGCCCTTTTAAGTATGTCCATTTTTATTTAAATATACAATGAAGCGCTTAAGATAGGAAACATTTCAGATTGGCAATAATGATCTGCCTATAATATTTTCCTATAATTTACTTAAACAAATGTGAAAGGTCCCATTTTACCATGCTACAAGGACCGTGTACCTTTGGTTCTTGTATAAAAGATCGCGCTTAAAAGTCACGCCAAATAACGAAACAGCAAAAAAATACAATGAGGTCTAATCTGGATATGTAGTTTTTGCAAGTACGGCAATGGATGATGGGGGATCTGCCACTGATATAAAATTCTCACAGATTAACGCTCTTTCCCTGTCGCTATTAATGGCTGTGAGGGTAATATTATAGTTTCCTACGTTCCGGTATTGTCTTAGAGGTTCTGCTTCGGTACTGGTAGCGGGGGTCCCGCCGGGAAATATCTATTGAAAAGGGGTTAAGTTGTTGGAACCATTCATAAGTTGAACCCGGGCATCAAATAGGATGGTGGTGGCTAAGGCATTAAAAATTCCTGGCGTAGGATAAAATAATATATTTATGTGATTGATTTCCGGGAGCTTCCGGAGATTGGATCCTATAACCCACAAAATATTCATTCTTTTCGAACCGATGTTGCAGGTCAAAACCTGCGTACATTACTTTATTTTCTGGAGTAAGCAGAAAGATTGAATTGTCTCCCAAAGCGTTCCCTTCCATAAGGGCATTATAGCCAACAAATCGATACCCGGTTCGGAGGGAAAAAAAGATCTCCCTCTGGGTAGATCCTATGCGTTGGTATGACATGCTGCTTACCAGTGGATCTCTGCGCCCAAAATACGCAATAATGTCTGCCTGTGCGTATTGATCTCGCGTCCCGAAGGCAATTTGGGGTTCAATTGCCAGGGTAATGCTGAAAGGATTGGGTATCAGGGTCCATTCTTTTTGATATTTCAGGTAACTGTTTGCATGAAAACTATTATCCATTTCCCCGACCCATACTGGGGGATCTGAAACAACAAATACCTTGTGGTACCAACGCTGAAATCCTCCCGCTCCGGAATTATTTCCCGCGATCCCAAGCAGGAGGCCGGCCTCCCACCCATGGTTGTTTTTTGCGGTAGACCAGGCTACTTTCAAACCTAGAAAGCCAACATAAGGTCGGTCTTGTTCCGAAACATTAGTGGTGATAATATCAGAAGGTGTAAATACTTCCTGCCCTATGGTATAGGAGAGTTGTTCATTTTCACTGAGTATCCCATTTTGGAGACTGTGGGTGTAGGAGAGATATAAGCCAGAGGTGTAATACCGGTCCGTAAGTGCAAAAAAATCGTTGTCGTGTTGTAAGCGAAGTTGATGCTTTATTGTAGTATCGCTTACAACTTCAGATTTTTGCTGCCCAATAAGTGGCGCGGAAGAACCAAAATATAAGGCCATGAAAATATAAAAAAGGAAGTTGCAGTTCAAAGTAGTTGTGATATACGGGGCAGCAATTTTAATCCCTGCGAAATATAGGGATTTTAAGGTGTTTAGGAGCTATACTAAAATATGGTACTTGTGTTAGGTTCAATAAAATATCATAATATTTTTAGGTTGGTTTCGTCAATAATTGTTCATTTATTTTATAATTAAAACATATATTCTAGTATTAAAATTACATGAATTTATTTTTATCGTAATCATGGTTATTGCCAATGGTTAAAACGGGTTGCAGCTCAATGGATAGGGTTAAACAACCATCACATCCTAGACTTTGCACTAACTGAAACTCCATTAGTTATAATTGAAATACCCTGCGGTCCATGATTTGAAATCATAACACCCGTAAATATGGGCTTTAATTTCGAGGTGGTCGCTCCCCAATTGATGATGAAACTACCGCCTACCTCCGGTTCAATGTCACTTTCTTCAATTGCATAAGTAGTGGACTGCATGGGAGTTAAAAACCTAATATCATTAAGATACTTCTGAACAAATTCTCCATGAGTGTTATAGTAATCTATATCTTCGATGTAGATGGTGTCTCTGTTGCTGGTGTTCCTGATGCTTAACGTAACGGTCAACGCGAGTTTTCTAGCGTTGTGCTCAATAGGAATCTCTGAAAATATCGGGATATAAATTGTATCCCTGTGGGGTAGATTCAAACTACCCTTTATCATTTGATTGGCCTCATGCAAATCCACGCTTTTCCTTTTCAAGTTAGGATCCAGATCAATGCATGAATATAGAAATAGGAAGAGTCCCATATAAACCGTTATCTTTTTCATCTGTTTATTGTCATTTTTTTTCTTTGGCTCACAACAACTTACTATTACATCTTTTACACATTGTTGTTCATATCTGGATTGTCATATCATCCATCTAGTTTATTATTTCACCTTTTTTGCGCACTATTTTCTTTTGGATGCCCTCATACATGTTCTTAGCAATTTGTGTTATACTGCTCAACAAATTAGTCATGTCGGAGATGTATAAATTAGTTTTGTAAAACTTTTGGCATCTTCAGTAGGGTTAAAACCATTTTACATTATCCTACATTGGCTAGCAGTCCCAATAAATTTCCTTTAATCATATTTACATTTTATAGACACCACCTTGAGGAGCGGTAATCTGTGCTTTCAAAAATACCTGGTTCCTTCGCATGTACTTTCATGAAGTTTCGAGAATTCCATGGGCATTGCCGGCAGAATTTATGTTCTGGTGCCCACACATTCACTACAGATGTTCGCGTATCTTTTTATTTTATACCCGGTTCTATCAATAATGGTGTCTTACCGTCCGTAATGATAACTTTGCTGTTCTGTGATCGTGAAAGTTCACGAAACGCCTCAATACTTCTAATTTGTATAAGTTTATCGGTAAGCCCTTCGGACAGAATTATTTGGGCGTCCCGTTCACCTTTAGCTTCGATTATCTTGCGGTCTGCCTCCAATGTTGCCTGCTGCAGAATGAACTCCATTCGCATGGCATCTTGTTCAGCTTGAAGTTTTCGCTCTATAGAACTAGCCAGACCATTTGGTAATTGAATGCTTTTCATCAAAACGGCAATGAGCTCAATACCATCAGCTTGTTTCGTAAGATTATCTTCCATTTTAACCTTGATTTCCTCCTCTATCTTTGCTCGCATACCGGAATGCATATCCTTTGCAAAGAATTTCGCGCAAACATCTGAGGAGGCGGACCTAAAAACACTGGTGATTATAGATTCATATCCCTGTCCTAAATTTTCCAATACAGAAGGAATCTTATTTTGCTCCAAACGATATAGAATGGAAATTTCAGAATTTACACTTAGTCCTTCTTTACTGGGAAGACTCAACACAAGTTTAATATTGTTAGTCTGCGTAGATTCTTTGAGTACCTTACTGACAAAAGGATTATAAAATACCGTGCCCTGAGTTATTACTTGATCGGAAAATTTACCTAAAGTTTGTTTTACCCCGGCTTCTCCTGGCCTTATTACTGCACAACTGGCAGTCAATAGCACCATTGTTCCCATTGTTAAAAATCTCTTTTTCATATTCTTTTGATTTTTGTTAATACTTGTTTTGGTATTCGACTATACTTTTAACAGGATTTTCAATACTCGGATGGTCTTTAGAATCAAAGCCTGATCCGTGGACCAAATCCTTCGGGCATGTTTTGCGCACCTCCCAGTTTATTGAATTGGTACCTAACGGGATGAAACCGATTTAACAAGGTGTCTTCTTTGGGAAACATCGGGTCGTTCATGGCAAGTAGACGGTTCAATCGTTCTTGCGGTCTTTGGTCTTCCTTTGCCGTGGGGGATAACCCTGTCAAGAAATAGGTGCTCAAGTATTTTGGTATTGAGTTGGCCATGGCCCTATTATGGAAAAATTGAGGCGTGATATGCTCATTTTCCCGGACAGTTACTTCTACAGTTACGAAAAGTTCGATGGTGCCGTCCATACGTTCCAGAAAATCATTTTCTTGATCTAGAGTGGATTCCATTGTAAATGCCATGGAAAATTCGATGTTAAAAGGTATATTTTGATGCTGGCCATGGGGTTGTGCGAGTAGCATAATTGGAAGTAACGAAAGTGACAGTATTGTTTTCATGGTCTGCGTATTTTAGATGATATTTTATTGCTCTTTTCTTAAAGGTACGACACATAAATCATTAATTATTATTTATATATATTATGAATAACATAAATATAATTTATGATGTATTAAACCTGATAATACCTTTGAAAATCAAAGAAAAAGAGTTAATGTACTTATGAAAACTTATATCAAACGCCCTGCAATAAGGATAAAGCTCTATTATTTGTATAAGCTGTTTTCGATTTACAAAGACTGAAAACACAAGCAGAAAATACTTTAAAACCGATTCCATAAAGAAGATCGTCCTTTGACCTTAAAGATTTTGAACTAAGCCGGCACCATAAATTACAGGACTTGGAGTAAGGAGGTAAGTTTTCAGGCAGATTATAAATAGCTGTCGTGTCTACTAAGAATAGTAATGCTCTGGCTTTATAAGGAAGTGATATCTGGCCTTGGCTATTCTATTTTGCCGTTTATCGGAAATGAAAATTTAGTGAAGAGCAAATATTTTTAGGTTATTCTGATTCAATGGTTACCGATAAATAGCACCTGGAACCACATTTGACCCTTTTCAAAAGAAACATGTGCCTGTGGTCTTGGCATACCTAAAATATATCTAAAGTGAAAAAAGGATTATCAATGCAAATTCTCTTGGTCCCATTCTTGTTGATTATATTTTAACAGTTCGCTCCAAAAGAGCTTCTGATTGCTCAGGATCCATGTAGACGATGGGCAGGCAATATATGCGAGGCATTTTGTTGGTATTGCCGTACATCGATATCAATAATTTGTTTATACTATTGAAGAGCAATGATTTGGTTTTCCCGATGACCAGGATCTGTATTTTACTTTTCAGTTCGCCTGTTCTGGAATCTTTTTCGAAGACTTTTTTCTCTGATAACATTGCATTGAACAGGAGCTTTTTATCTAAAAGCGTATCGATGATTTCCATCGCTTGTTCTCTTTTTTCGATAATAATGTGCACTAATATCATAGCGTTTTGGGTTTAGGTATTTTTTTTGCCATGTAACTTAAATTTTGGTTTGTCGTTTTAATGACAATATAAAATCCACCGTATCGGTATCAGCATAAATACCATAACCGCTCGTCAAATAGCCTTTGACGCCATCTGTACACTCAATAAGGAATAGAATGGATTCATCACCTGGATCGTTCATGCCCGCATGTCGACAATATTCGACAAGAATACATTCATCCTTTCCATATTTTTTTGAGGAGTTCCGACAGTGTATTTTTTCGTCCCTAAAATAAAAAGCTGTGGCAAAACCCTCTTTTTTGGCAGCCTCGATATCTTGAGTCAACGTGTTACTCTGCGATAAGATCATTTGACTTTTTTTAGTTATACAAAAATACCGAACTCGGCGCTCTTAAAATCCTAGCGGGCAGAACATGTGCAGGTAAGTGATATGAGAACAATATAAACACCTAATCGGTTGTCACGGTGGCCAAAATCTATAAAATTTT
>NZ_JBATLB010000067.1:0-5684 GCF_049669965.1 Muriicola sp.
AATGCGTATTACGATAATTCCTTGAAGGAAGCCAGTAAACAGCCCCCCCAAAGAGCGGTACAGGAAAAAGAGAAGGTGGCAGATTTTTTAAACAAAACAAACCGCTATGACGATGAGATACAGCTTCGCAAAAGTAGTTTGCGGGAATTGGAGGGAATGCCAAACAACACAAAAAAAAGATCTGATATCGCCTTACCTCCGGACTCCATTTCCCGGCAGCGTATCAACTACAAGATTGCAAATGCCTATATCGCCCAGGATAAATACGTAGAGGCTATTCCTTATTTAGAACAGAGTATTGCAACGGCAGATCTGGAAGAAGACTTCATTGTTCAAAAGGATGCCACTCGCAAATTGTCTGAGGTATACAGGAAGCAAGGCGATTTTAACAAAGCCCTGGAAACCTATCAGAAATACGTGGCGGTCGTAGACACTTTATATATCCGAAAAGAGCAGGAGATATCGAGAGCTGCCAGATTAAACAGGGAAGTAGCAGCAACCCAGAACCGGATTACCGGACTGGAACAGGAGCGGGAACTATCTCAGAGTAAATACGATCTGGCCCTGGCAGAGCAGCGATTAACCGCAGAAAGCAACAACAGACAATTATGGATCATCTATTCTCTGTTATTCGGGATGCTTTTTATGTCGCTGGCAGCTTTCTTTTTCTATCGCAGTACACAAAAGCAAAAATTGGCCAATAACTTATTGGCCCTGAAAACACTTCGATCCCAAATGAATCCGCATTTTATATTTAATGCCCTGAATTCTGTCAACAATTATATTTCTAAAAACGACGAGCGCAGTGCTAACCGCTTTTTAAGCGATTTTTCCAAGTTGATGCGCACTGTACTGGAAAATTCTGAAGAAGATTTTATCGCACTTAATAAAGAGATCGAACTGCTGGAATTATATCTGAAACTAGAGCATTCCAGATTTCCTGATAAATTTACTTACAGCTTTGAGGTTGAGGATTCTGTAGATACGGAGGCCTATAAGATACCTCCCATGCTTTTACAGCCTTATATAGAAAATGCTATTTGGCATGGACTTCGCTATAGAGAATCTCAAGGGATTTTGAATATACGCGTGTCAGAAAAAAATAGTAAGACCCTTGAGGTTCGTATTGAAGATAATGGGATCGGCAGAAAGAAGTCGGCCACCTTAAAAACACAACATCAAAAAAAACAGCGCTCTACAGCCATGAATAATATTAAAAAACGAATTGCCATTTTAAATGATATGTATAAGCACAATATTTCGGTCAGTGTAAGGGACCTGGACGTTAATGGTACGGGGACGCAGGTAATATTAACCATACAAAAAGGCTCATGAAGTTAAGGGCGGTGATCATTGATGATGAAATAACAAGCAGGGAGATTCTCAGGAATTATCTCAGAGACTATTGTGATCAGGTGAGCATACTTGGGGAAGCCAGTACTATTAAAGAAGGGATGGCGCTAATTAACAAGGATCGCCCAAATTTGGTATTCCTGGATGTGGAAATGCCATTTGGAAATGCGTTTGACCTTCTTGATAAAATACCAGACCGGACATTTGAGACAGTATTTGTAACAGCCTATGATCAGTATGCCATGGAAGCCCTCAACCAGCATGCAGCATATTACTTAATGAAGCCTATAAATATTGACGAACTAATTAAAGCGGTGGCCTATGTGGAGGAGATCATCTCCAAAGAAGATCTTTTGGATGATCGGATTTTGTCTGCCACCATAAAGAAGGCAGAAGGGAAGATAACACTGCCGCAATTAGATGGTTTTCAGGTGCTTAATGTGTCGGATATATTATATTGCAAAGCCGATGATAATTATACTGAGATCTTTTTGGGGGAGAAAAAGATTTTGGTGAGTAAGACGCTGAAGTATTTTGAAGAATCCCTGGCGCAGTTTAATTTTGTGCGTATCCATAAGTCTTTTCTGGTGAATATTAATGAGGTAGTAAAATACAGAAAAGGCAAGGGAGGAAGTGTTGTCATTTCCAATGGAAAGGAATTGATGGTGTCTGCTTCCAGAAAAAAGGAATTACTTTCGTATTTCGAATAAGGCATAAGTAAAAATCAAATTGGGTGTATGATCATAAAAACGATATTGGGTAAAACTCCAAAATTTGGAAAGGAGTGTTTTATAGCAGACAATGCCACCATTGTTGGAGATGTGGTCATGGGAGATGAATGCAGTATTTGGTTCAACGCGGTGATTCGCGGGGATGTACATTATATTAGGATGGGGAATAAGGTGAATGTACAGGATGGGGCCATTATCCATTGTACCTATCAAAAGGCACCTACAAACATAGGAAACAATGTTTCTATTGCACATAACGCCATTGTTCATGGGTGTACGGTAGAAGATAATGTTTTGATTGGAATGGGGAGTATTATTATGGACGATTGTATTGTGGGATCTAACAGTATCATAGCCGCAGGGGCTGTACTGACCAAAGGAACGGTAGTGCCACCAGGGACGGTTTATGGTGGGATGCCTGCAAAGAAGTTAAAAGATGTTAGTCCGGAATTAAGCCAGGGTGAGATACTGCGCATTGCCAACTCCTATGTAAAATACGCCAGTTGGTTCAAAGAGGAATAGTAAAAATGGGAGAAACCACTATTTTTTCCGAACGAAAACATCGACGAGTCCATTGACAATTTTTTTAACACCTCACAAGTCTCCGGCTTTATTCCGAATTACCGAAAAACCCGTATATTTAATAAACAAGATAGCGTGCGAATTGAATTAAACGAGTCGCAATAATGGCAACGCGTAATTATCAGGGGGAAAAATTTGACGTGCAGGGGGTTGACCCGGTGGTCGATGCCCTGACCGTGGAAGAAGCCCTGCAAATCAATATCAATGGAAAGCCCTTCACCATGTCTATGCGGACACCGGGCGCAGATAACGACCTGATCCGCGGTTTGTTACACAGCGAAGCCATCATAACATCAACGCAGTTTCACCCTACCCCCATACTTCAAAAGGAAAATGAAGAGGGCATTGTAACCGTAGTAGATTTAGAGATCCCGGAGGCCTATCTGGGCATCGGCTATTCCAACAGCCGAAGTCTGTTGTCTGTTTCTTCCTGTGGGATTTGCGGTAAAACAGAACTCGGGGAAAAGGCTTTTGAGGGCAAGGCCATAGAGGCGTCCTCACAATTTTCCGCAGAAAGTTTTACTGAGATGTTTGCGCAAATGAATCGTGGCCAGTTCGATTTTAAACAATCCGGGGGTACCCATGCAGCTGCACTATTCGATGCCAATGGATTACTGCTGGTGGTTAAGGAAGATATTGGGCGCCATAATGCCGTGGACAAAGCAATTGGGTGGTTGCTGTTACGGGGCAGGATGGACGAAGCCAAAGCGATGACGGTCAGCGGGCGCATCTCCTACGAGATAACGATTAAAGCTTTTAAAGCGGGAATCCCATTTTTAGCCGCCGTATCGGCTCCGTCTTCCCTGGCCGTGGATTATGCTAAAGAATTCGGAATTACCCTTCTTGGCTTTTGTCGTGAAGGACGGGCCACCTGTTACGCTCACCCCTATCGAATAAACAATAACCGAGTTAGTTCCCTGAACCCTAAAGTAAGCTAGTGTATGTCTGATAATTTAAGCGAACTCCTGGGCCGTAAAGGCCTTCAAGAAAACCTCTTTGACAAGCTGGGAAACCTGGCACAGCCGGCCGGTACGCCAGATGAAAAGGAACTTGCCCTGCTCGCGGAGGAGTTTTTGATCGGCAAGGCCAATACCTTCGGGACAGCTTCTTTTTACGACTTTCTCAAACCCGAGAACAAGGGTAAAAAAGTGTATGTATGCAACGGTACGGCATGTGAGTGTGCAGGTACCCAAGCTGCAGTACTGGAAAAAATAGGGAAGGAATTCCCTGCGGATCAGATTGGGCATATGACCTGTTTGGGGCGCTGCCACGAAAATGCCGCTTTTCATTATCAGGGGCGAAATTTTTCGGGAACAGCTATCGATAACTTAACCGCCATCGTTAAGGATAGTACCCAAAGCCGTCCCGATACTTACCATGTGGGTGCCAGTCATGAGGCCATTCTGACCAAGCCCTTCAGTAGTATTGAGGAATATTACAAACCCTGGATGGAAGTGTTGCAAAATCAACCTGAAAGAGCGCTGGAAGCGATCAAAACTTCCAACCTTCGGGGCAGAGGGGGTGCAGGATTCCCTATGGGCCTTAAACTTGAGTTTTGCAGCAAGGCGAAAGGAGATGTCAAATTTATAATATGCAATGCGGACGAAGGGGACCCCGGGGCTTATTCCGACAGGTATTTGCTGGAACAGCAGCCACATTCGGTACTTTTTGGTATGCTGGTTAGCGGCTATGCGGTAGGAGCACATCACGGGATCGTATATATTCGGGCCGAGTACCCGGAAGCAGTAAACATTGTACAAAATGCCATCGACCAGCTTAAAGACCGTGCCCTGGTCGGGCAAAACATACATGGAAGTGGTTTTGATTTTGAATTTAAAATAATTCAGGCTCAGGGATCTTACATTTGCGGGGAAGAAACAGCCCTGATCAATTCCATAGAAGGGCAGCGCCCTGAAGTACGGATCCGTCCTCCCTATCCCGCCCAACGCGGGCTCTTCAACAAACCTACCGTAGTAAATAACGTCGAAACCCTGGCCGCGGTTCATTACATTATCAGTGAGGGAGGGGACTCATGGAAGGCAATTGGCACGGAGAAATCTTCAGGTACTAAACTAGTGTGTCTGGACAGTTTTTTCAAACGTCCCGGGATCTACGAAGTGGTCATGGGAACTCCGATGAACATGGTGATTTATGAACTTGGAGGTGGGTTTAAAAGCCCGGTAAAGGCTTTACAGATAGGGGGTCCTTTAGGTGGGGTAGTTCCTGTTGAAAAACTGGACGAGCTCACCCTGGATTTTGAATCCTTTGCAAAGGCCGGGTTTTTACTGGGACACGGTTCAGTCGTTAGTATCCCCGAAGATTATCCCATGATGAGCTATATTGAGCATCTGTTTGATTTTGCCGCCTACGAAAGCTGCGGGAAGTGCTTTCCCTGCAGATTAGGGACAAAACGAGGACATGAAATGGCAACCAAGGCTATTCAGGAAGGGCATGTGATTGATAGATCCCTGTTTGACGACCTGCTTACTACCCTTGAAGAAGGATCCCTTTGCGCACACGGTGGTGGAATTCCGTTACCGATCCGTAACATAGTTCAGTATTTTGATTCGGAAATAAACGCTTACTTTAATTAATTGAGCCTTATGAAGACTGCATTTATAAATAACATAGCCTATCCATTCGATCCGGGAGAAACCATGCTTGCGTTTATACGTCGTCATGCAGGTTCAAATTTGGTGCCCACCCTTTGTGATGCCCCTAACCTCGATCCCTTTGGGGCCTGCCGGGTTTGTAGTGTGGAAGTGGCTTTGGAAAAGGACGGTCCGGTAAAAACCATGGCATCCTGCCATGCCCCTTTGTCTGAAGGACACTACATATATACCAGTACTCCCAGCGTACAGAAGTTGCGTAAGAACATTATTGAGCTTGTACTTACGGACCACCCGCTAGACTGCCTTACCTGCGAAGTAAACGGAAATTGTGAGCTGCAAACCGTCGCTGCTCAAGTGGGCATTCGGGAAGTCCGCTACCCGGAAGGAAACAACCATTTGAACAAAA
>NZ_JBATLB010000068.1:0-2300 GCF_049669965.1 Muriicola sp.
GGTTATAGGTTTCCGGAAAATTCTCAATCCCCGTATAAATATCTTCACGAGTTTTAAGTTTGCCCTCTGCCATCCATCCTCCAAGAATTTTGGCTCCTTCGGCATATCTCGCCGCATAGTCGAACACCACCATACCCTGCATAGTTGCCCTGTTTACCAGGAGGGATAAGTAGTTACTGGGACCTTTTATTCCCAATTTATTATTATACTGCGAAATAGCACCACAGATCACAATTCGTGCGTGCATGCGTAATCTTGTTAAGGCAAGATCCAATATATCGCCTCCAACATTGTCGAAATACACATCGATCCCTTTAGGACATTCTTCTTTTAACCTGCTAGCCACATTCTCATTTTTATAGTCAATACAGGCATCAAATCCCAGTTCATCTACAACGTACTTGCATTTGTCCTGCCCTCCTGCAATACCTACAACCCTGCACCCCTTTATTTTTGCAACCTGCCCCACGATGCTGCCAACGGCTCCTGCGGCACCGGACACAAGGACAACATCGCCTTCCTGTATCTTCCCTACTTCGGTTATCCCAAAATAGGCTGTCATTCCGGGCATTCCCAAAGCACCAATATAGGTTGGCAACGGAGCTATTCTGGGGTCTACCTGGTAAAATCCCTTTCCATCAGTAGCACAATATTGTTGTACCCCTCCGGATCCCGCTACATAGTCGCCTACTTTAAACTTCGAGTTTTTAGAGGCGATCACTTCTCCCACGGAACCGGCTCGCATTACGGAACCAATGGCCATGGGCTCTATATAGGATTTACCCGGATTCATCCAACCCCGCATGGCAGGGTCGAGTGATACATAGTGTTGTTTTACCAAGATCTGTCCATCCTCAATTTCAGGAATAGGATTGGTTTCTAATGACCATGTTGAGGAATCTGCTTCCCCCATGGGTCTTTTAACAAAAAGGAGTTGTTTATTCATTGTATTTTATTTTTTCTTTTTATTGGAAAAACTGGCTACGTACGCCTTCATTTTTGACCTGATCTCTGGCTTCCACCAAAGGACGGCGGCCTCTTTTAAGGAATTTTCAGGATCCGGATCTAGTTTATCAAGCCAATGTTTCCGAAGTTTCTTTTTTGTGTTGATCCAAATTTCAGGATCTGCCTTTAAATATTGCCGCATCTTATTTTCCGAATGCTCCAGTACTTCATCTAAAGGAAGTAAGGCATCTACTAAACCTACGGATTGCGCTTCAGCGCCTTTAAATAATTTACCTTCCAGAATATAACGGTTTGCCAGGCCCTCTCCCATCCAAAAAGCATAGCCTTCGGTGAGGTTTTGTGAAATTTGAATATTCACCGCCACCTCGTTGAGTCCGATCACATAGTTGTCTCCTTCCGCCATATAACGGTTATCGCTGGCAACTGCCAGCACACAACCCCCGGCAGGAGAATGACCTGTGATGGCAGAGATAAATGGTTTTGGGAAGCGTACCAATTGGAGGTACAATACCCCAAAGGCGCTAAAAAAGTCATGGATCTGTTGTTCATTATACCCAATAAGTTCAATTAGATCCAGGCCGGCTGAGAAAAAATGTGGTTGTCCTGTAAGAATTACCCCTTTTATCTCTTCATCTTTTTCAATTTCGCTAAAGACCTGCCTTAGCTCCTGTACCATGTCGTAATTGAGAGCGTTCACTTTTCCCCGGTTCATCTGAACAATGACATACCCTTCTTTTCTTATTATTTGTAGTGTATTCATACTTAATCCATGTCAATTTTAATGAAGGGATGTTCCCCCGTCTATGGTAATCGTCTGACCGGTGATATATTTTGAACTATCTGACGCCAGCCATGCAACAGTTTCGGCAACTTCCGTAGCCTCCCCAAAACGACCCATTGGGATCATCTGTTTTAGTCGTTCTCCCATATCCGGCCTGCTGGCCAACAACTGGTCCAAAAGGGAAGAATGGGTATAACCGGGGCAAACGGCATTGATGCGTATGTTCTTTCTCCCGTATTCCAGGGCGGCAGATTTAGTCATGCCCACCACTGCAAATTTACTGGCGCTATAGGATAAATTATTTCCGGAAGGTTTGAGTCCGGCCAAAGAGGCAATATTAATGATATTGCCTTCGCCTTGCAGCAGCATCTGCTGTAGTGCTACTTTCATACAATAGAAAACGCCCGTTTGGTTTACGGCAACAACGCTATGCCAGTCTTCCAGGGTATGTTCTGCGGTTTTATTTTGATTTTTGCCTCCTATTCCCGCATTGTTTACCATCACATCTATGCTGCCATACTCCTTTACTACCTGTTTCACAAAGTTTTCTACC
>NZ_JBATLB010000069.1:0-2953 GCF_049669965.1 Muriicola sp.
AAATAAACCCGAACCTGAAGAATTTCTTAAGAAAAATGTGAAGGATGATCGTGCAAAGGCGATTACCACAGCCGCTCTTAAAAAAAGTGACCCCATATGTGTTGAAACGCTGGAATTGTATTTCCGGTTTTTAGCCGCAGAAGCCGCACAGCTTGCCTTAAAGACAAAGGCAACGGGAGGTATTTATATTGGGGGAGGAATTGTTCCAAAAATACTCAAGGGGATAAATAAGGAGTTATTTCACAAGAACTTTGTGCGGTCTGGCAGGATGAACCCTCTGCTTGAAAAGGTGCCCGTCAGGGTAGTTTTAAATGAAAAAACCGCACTTCTCGGAGCAGCGTTTTACGGTGCAATGTCTCTTGAAAAATAGTAAGCACAAATGGAGATGGTAATTCTCGTGTATTCCAATATCAGAGGGTGCTAAAAATAAAAATAACACAAACATTTATACTCGTATTGAAACGTGAAAATAAATGTTTGTTCCAGCCATTTGACTTGTAATTAAAATTGTAATATTGAGAGGTTCAATGTTCTGCTAGTTATGGAAAAATCACTTTCCACCAGTAAAGCCAATTTTGGCACTTTGCCGGTTTTTCTTACCGCCATTTCAACCATTCTGGGAGCGGTAATGTTCCTGCGTTTTGGTTTTGCAGTGGGATCTGTGGGCTTTGCAGGAACCCTCCTTATCATTATTATAGGACATTTGGTAACCATCCCTACGGCAATGGCATTGGCCGAAATTGCCACCAACCAAAAGGTGGAAGGTGGAGGGGAATACTTTATCATTTCTCGTTCTTTCGGGGTGAATATAGGTGCCGCCATCGGGATCGCTCTGTATCTCTCTCAGGCCATCAGTGTGGCATTCTATGTGATAGCTTTTGCGGAGGCTTTTGAGGCAATAAAACCCTGGGTACAAAGTGAATTAGGGTACATCCTATATGACAACCGTTTGTTTAGTGTCCCGGCTTTGATGGTTCTTATCTGGTTAATGGTCAGTAAAGGAGCAGATCTGGGAATGAAAGCTTTGTATGTGGTGGTCAGCATCCTGGCCATTTCATTGGTGCTATTCTTTTTTGGACATACTCCGTATGCTGAAGTTTTTGATAGTTCGCAATTATTTAAGGGAACAGACTCCGGTTATAGTTTCTTTTATGTTTTTGCCATCATCTTTCCTGCTTTCACGGGGATGACCGCGGGTGTGGGACTAGCCGGAGATCTTCGTGATCCAAAAAAAGCGATTCCCTACGGTACTATTACTGCTACTGTAATTGGTATGATACTGTATGTATTTATTGCCTATAAACTAGCCAGTTCGGCTGCTCCTGATGATCTGATTAATGACCAGTTGGTGATGAGCAGAATTGCCCTTTGGGGTCCTATAATTCCTATAGGATTGGCTGCTGCTACTATTTCATCGGCCCTGGGCTCCTTTATGGTTGCTCCAAGGACCCTGCAGGCCATTGGAGGTGACAAGGTTTTTCCTAACCGCTTTGTCAATTTCTGGGTTTCTAAGGGAACCAAAAAGAACAATGAACCTCGTAATGCAACCATTTTAACCAGCGTTATTGCATTTGTTTTTGTCCTGATGGGGGATGTAAATGCCGTGGCTGAAGTAATATCCATGTTTTTTATGGTAACCTATGGCTCCCTTTGTCTGATTTCATTCTTGCAACACTTCGCTGCCGACCCGGCTTATAGACCCTCTTTTAAATCGAAATGGTATCTATCATTGCTCGGAGCCATAATGTGCATCTATCTAATGTTTAAGATCAATACACCTTATGCCATTGCGGCCATCCTTTTGATGATAGCTCTATACTTTTATATCTCGTCAAAAAGCGATGCCAAAAAAGGGATGGCGAGTATATTTCAGGGTGTGATATATCAGTTTAGCAGAACCATGCAAGTGTTTCTTCAAAAGGCCGATAAAGCGAAGACAGAAGAAGATTGGAGACCTGCAGTTTTATGTTTGTCCAAGGATACCTTTGAACGTTATAGTGCCCTCGATCTTATGAAGTGGATCTCACATCGCTACGGTTTCGGGACCTATATCCATTTTGAGAAAGACTATTTTTCCAAGGAATCCAAACGGGCGGCAGAAGCCAAGCTGCAAAAGCTTATCAAAATTGCCTCTACCAGTAAATCCAATATTTTTATTGAGACCATCATTTCCCCTTCCAATACGGCTGCCATCATCCAGGCCATTCAACAGCCGGGAATTTCCGGAAAGCCAAATAATATGATGCTCTTTGAATATAAAAAAGGAGAGAAAGAATGGCTGACCCACGTGGTGGATAATTACAGTGTTTTAAAAACTGCCAATTACGACTTGTGCATCCTGGCCAGTTCCGACCGCGGTTTCGGTTATCACAAGGACATCCATATTTGGATTCGCAAAGAGGATTACGAAAATGCCAGTCTGATGATCTTGTTGTCCTATATTATTTTGGGGCACTCGGATTGGAAAAATGGAGAGATCAAGATCTTTGCTACCTTTCCTAAAGAACATTTGGCGAAGGAACAGGAAAACCTGATACAACTAACCTCTACCGGGCGTTTGCCAATCTCAGCAAAGAATATTAGGGTGATTGCGGTTGAAGAAGATCTGGATCGTAAAAACTTAATTAATGAGTATTCCCTGGATGCAGATCTAACCCTGATTGGCTTCCACGAAGGAAATATTAAGACTGAGAATAACCTGGAAATCTTTCAGGGGTACGATACGATCGGAAACATATTATTTGTAAATACGTTTACCTCAAAATTTATACAATAAGTAAAGGGATCATTTTATTTGTGCGCACGCCTCAATCCCGTGAAATGTGGAAAACGGCATCGCCCTGATTCACAATAGGTGATTCGTTGATGCAGATCACATAGCCTGAATGTGAGGCCTTTATATTGCGTTCAAAATAGCCAAAAGGGTCAGAGATACTTCCTATGACAGTGCCCT
>NZ_JBATLB010000070.1:0-15791 GCF_049669965.1 Muriicola sp.
ATTGCAATATCAACGGCTGTTTGATGCGAGCCGAACTCGAATTTGGCGGCGGTTTATTGGGATTGATGAATAAACGTATCTCGGCAGGCAAAGCAGCTATACCTGAGCTTGATTCCGAATGTATCCTAGATCTGCAAGCCAATGGAGGACGCTAAATATAGTTGATCTCCCGGTATTCTTTCCTAAGCTAGAAAAGACTTTGTATCAGGGAATATTGAGGTATTTATGCGTTTGAAGGGATATTTTCCATTTTGGATGCTTCATAACATAATCTACAATTAAAGGCGTTACCTTTTCTCTTACACTCCATTCTGGTTGTAGGTAAAGTACACATTGCTCACCCACATTTGCGGCGTGCTCCTCTGCAAAACGAAGATCATCCCTGTTATAAATGATGACCTTAAGTTCATGGGCTTTTAAATGGATTTCTCCAACCGGACCTTTATTTTTTTTGGGAGAAAGACAGATCCAATCCCAGCTGCCTGTAAGTGGGTAGGCTCCTGAGGTTTCAATATGAGTGCTTAGATTTTTCTCCTTTAACAAGCTTGTCAGTGGCCCCATATCCCAGGTAAGGGGTTCCCCTCCTGTTACCACAATGGTATTGGAATACTTCGCTGCATTGGCGGCTATACTTTCTATGGCCGTGGGTGGATGTGTAGCCGCATTCCAGCTTTCCTTTACATCGCACCAATGACAGCCCACGTCGCAGCCACCTATTCTGATAAAATAGGCAGCCGTGCCTTTGTGAAATCCTTCGCCCTGTATGGTATAGAACTCTTCCATAAGGGGTAGCATACTGCCTTTTGCTACCAACTTCATGATGTCTTTTTCTAACATGGCGCAAAGATACTATTTAGTTGTGTAGGTATCGACCAATTAGCAGATCACAAGCTGTCTAATTTTTAACGGCAATAACATCTATTTCTACCTTGGCATTCCTTGCCAGGCCGGCGGCGGCAAAGGTGGTTCGTGCCGGTTTTTTCTTAAAATGTTCTGCGTAGACCTCATTGAAAGCAGCAAAGTCGTCCATAGTGCTAAGGATCACGGTGCACTTTACAACCTGATCAATAGTAAGGCCATGCTGTTTCAACGCCTCAACAATATTCTGTATAGCTTGCGCTGTTTCAACCTTAATTCCTCCTTCAACCATGGTACGGGTGCTGTGATCCATCCCAATCTGGCCTGCCAGAAAAAAGAGATTTCCTGCCTCTACCACATCACTGTAAGGTGCTGACTGTTTCTTTATTTCATGCGACTTGTGAAAAATGATCCCGGAAGTTTCCTGGGCCTGGACTACTGTAGTTGAAGCAATAAGAATGGAAGTGGATAACAGGATAAGATATTTCATAAGATGACGGTTTTATTGTTGCTTAAAATTACCCTATTTTTATCAAAAATTAGCAGGAATGAGTAGCAAGGAAGATTTCTTCGAACATATAGAAAAAGGATATACTACCAAAGGTGATTTTATTGCTATGGGAGCAGCAATGCTCAACGGAGAAACCATCACCAATGCGCTGGTTAAAATACCTTTGAAAACCCTTAACAGGCATGGTTTAATAGCCGGAGCCACAGGTACAGGGAAGACGAAGACCTTGCAGGTGCTAGCCGAAAATCTTTCAGACAAAGGCATCCCTGTATTGCTAATGGACCTTAAAGGAGATCTTAGTGGTTTGGCACAGCCCAGTCCCGGACATCCAAAAATTGATGAGCGCCACGCAAAAATTGGCTTTCCTTTTACTCCTAAAAAATTCCCGGTAGAAATCCTTTCATTATCTGAGCAGGACGGACTAAAATTAAGGGCAACAGTATCTGAATTTGGCCCTGTATTACTTTCGAGGATCCTTGATCTTTCGGAAACTCAGGAAGGTATTGTGGCCGTGATTTTTAAATATTGTGATGATAATAAACTTCCCCTCTTAGATCTGAAAGATTTTAAGAAGGTCTTGCAATATGCTACCAACGAAGGCAAAAAAGAATTTGATGACAATTACGGTAGAATAGCCACCAGTTCTACAGGCTCTATACTCAGGAAAGTCATAGAGTTGGAACAACAGGGAGCCGATTTGTTCTTTGGAGAAAAGTCGTTTGATGTAAACGATCTTACAAGGATAGATGAGAATGGGCGTGGAATGATAAGCATCCTGAGACTTACGGACATACAGGATCGTCCCAAACTCTTTTCAACCTTTATGCTAAGTCTGTTAGCGGAGGTCTACGCCACTTTTCCGGAGCAGGGGGATAGTGAACGGCCGGAATTGATCCTTTTTATAGATGAAGCACATTTAATTTTCAAGGAGGCTTCCAAAGCGCTCCTGGACCAAATAGAAAGCATTGTAAAGTTGATCAGATCCAAGGGAATCGGGCTTTATTTTGTTACGCAAAACCCAACCGATGTGCCAGATGCTGTGCTGGCTCAGTTAGGATTAAAAATACAACATGCGCTGAGAGCTTTTACCGCAAAGGACAGAAAGGCGATAAAACTTACGGCGGAAAACTATCCTCTATCAGATTTTTATGACACTAAAGAAGTGCTTACTTCTTTAGGGATAGGAGAGGCATTGATCAGTGCCCTGGATGAGAAAGGTAGGCCTACCCCACTTGCTGCTACCATGTTACGTGCTCCTATGAGCAGGATGGATATACTTACAAATAGTGAATTAAAAGAGGTTATTAGCAATTCTAAACTGGTACGGGAATACGATGAAGTCATAGACCGGGATAGTGCGTATGAGATGTTAAATAAGAAAATTGAAATGGCCGAAAAGCTAGCAAAAAAAGAGGAAGACAGACCCACCTCCAGATCTCGGACCACAAGCCAGCGAAAAAGCACCAGGCAAAATCCTGTTTTGAAGGTCCTGACAAGTGCTACCTTTATACGAGGGGTCCTGGGAATATTAAGTAAGGCGATGAAATAGCTTTATGACCCTATTATTAAATTATTTTCAAGAGTTTAAATCACTTTTTTATATGAAAACAACCATAGGCCTTTGCCTTTTAATCATCCTTTTCTCTGCATGTAACAAAGAGGAAAATATCACTTTTAATATTTCAAAAGACCGTATTGGCTATCTTGCCAAAACGAACTCCATCGCTCAAATAGACAGCATCTTTGCAAGCGATTCCATTGTTCGCACCCCATCCATGACCGAGGATAAGACTGCTGCCGGCAAAATAGAGGTCTACGAAAAAGGTGGTGCCCATTTGCTTAGTATCTCCCCTACTAACGATAGCGTTCCGATGATTGAGAATATACGTATTTACGATGCCAGGTATAGCACTGCAGAAGGTGTGAACGTTCTAAGCACTTTTAAGGATATCAAGGACAAACTAAAGATAAAAAAAGTGATCACCTCCATGAACAATGTGGTGATACTGTTGCACGACAGCGACCTGTACTTTACCATCAGCAAAGACGAATTACCGGCCGAACTGCGGTTTAATAATTCGGATATTGATGCAGTCCAGATCCCGGATAAAGCTAAAATAAAGTATATGATGATAGGCTGGAATTAACCTTCCTAACATAAAGGAGCTTTGTTTTATAAGTACTTGGCATCTGAATTCTACAATTTAGATAACCTTATTTTAATACAATTCGCCTGCAGTATTCTGTAAAAGCGCGTATACTTGTGGTTCAAATTCAGAGCTCGATCCAAAGGGAATAGGAGGATGACAAAGTACTTTCAGCAAATACTTCCAAAAATTTACGGCACATATTTTAATCTCCTGGCTATTTTTTCAAAGAGAAAGGTTGCGGAGAAGGCTTATTTATTGTTTTGTACACCGCGTAAAGGAAGGGTACTTGCTATGCAGGCTCAATTTTTAAACGAGGCCAGAAAGGAAATGGTAAGGGTTGGTGAAATGGAGGTACAGACCTATTGCTGGACCGGAGAAAAAGAAACTGTGCTCCTGC
This sequence comes from Muriicola sp., assembly GCF_049669965.1. Taxonomy (NCBI): domain Bacteria; kingdom Pseudomonadati; phylum Bacteroidota; class Flavobacteriia; order Flavobacteriales; family Flavobacteriaceae; genus Muriicola; species Muriicola sp. The sequence goes on from NZ_JBATLB010000070.1 coordinate 3,917, forward strand.
TTCATGGGTGGGAAAGTAATTCCTTTCGCTGGCGGAATCTGATTGGCCATTTAAAACAAGAAGGATTTCAGGTCCTGGCTTTTGATGCACCTGCTCACGGATATTCCTCCGGCAGCCTTTTTAATGTACTTCGATATACCGAATGCACGCAGACTATTGTGACCCGATACAATCCCGACTATATTATTGGTCACTCGGTTGGCGGGATGACGGCAGTTTATCATCAGTATTGTTTCCCGGCCAATTCGCTGAAGAAAATAATCAGTATTGGTGCCCCTTCTGAATTTAGCGATGTTATGCATCGCTATCAAAAGCTGCTGGGATTTAGTGATCGTGTTTTAAATGCATTGAATGATTATTACAAAGAGCATTTCGGATTTGGTTTTGTTGATTTTTCCAATGCTCAGTATGCCAGGAATATTTCAATTCCGGGATTATTGATCCATGATGAATTAGATCTTGTCGCCCCTTTTTGGGCCTCTGAAAAAGTACATTCTCAATGGAATAACAGCAAGCTTATCGGCACACGCGGACTGGGGCATTCCATGCATCAGGAAGAGGTAAATGAACAGATTATTGATTTCCTAAAATCTTAAAAAATAATTACATTTAGCAGGTTTGTTAGACCGATTGATTCTGTAGAAACCAAAAATGCGATTTTGAAAAATATATTATTCAAACCAAAAGCCTATGACCCCCATTACTCCTTTTCATATTGCTATCCCCGTACATAATCTGGCTGAATGCCGCACATTTTACCGCGAGGTCCTAAATTGTTCTGAAGGAAGAAGCAGCGACCACTGGGTAGATTTTAACCTCTTCGGACATCAGTTGGTCATACATTATAAACCAAAGTCTGAAGAAGAATTGCATTCCAATCCCGTGGATGGAAAAAACGTACCGGTGCCTCATTATGGGGTAGTACTCCCCTGGGATACTTTCCAGAGCTTTTCCGGAGAATTAAAGGAAAAGGGGGTAGCCTTTATCATTGAACCTTACATCCGATTTGAAGGCCAGGTAGGGGAACAAGCTACCATGTTCTTTTTGGACCCTGCCGGCAATGCCCTTGAATTCAAGGCATTCAAGGATATGGGTCAGTTGTTCGCCAAATAAGAACAGGGATTAGTCTTTTTTAACGCGATTCCAAATCCACAAGACTAGCCCATAGACCAACCCAAAAATAAGTCCATCCCTACTCTCTTTCATCAGGATTTCGGCTGTTATTTGCCGTTCCAGGATCAGGGAAATTGCCACGTACAGTAGCATGGCAATAAAAACCTGTGAAAAAAATCTTTTGCGTTCCAAAGGTTCTCGTTATTGTGACCATGAGGTAGGTTCCCTATCCCAGCGATGATTTCGTAATTCTTCAAAAAGAGACTGTGGCAGCGCTTTGCCATCACTGGTCTGAACATTAGCGCGTACATTGCGTGCTTTTCGCATCCCGGGTATGGTGGTACTTACCGTTTTATTCATAAGGATAAATCGCAGCGCCATTTCGGCCATCGTCATGCCCTCCGGAACCAATGGCCTTAGCAGATCTGCCTTTTCTGCACTGGGAATGAGATTTTCGGGAACAAAATAGCTGCCCCTCCAATCCCCTTTCGGAAATACGGTATCTTTTGTGATGTTCCCTGTGAGTGTGCCCTCATCAAAAGGAACTCTGGCGATCACCCCGATATTTAACTCTTCGCACAAGGGAAACAAAACATCCTCAGGAGCCTGGTCAAAAATATTATAGATGACCTGCACCGCATCAATACAGCCGGTTTTGAGGGCCGTAATTCCATTTTCGGGTTCCCAGCGATTCATACTGATCCCCATAGCCGCAATCTTACCTGAGGCTTTAAGATCTTCTACCGTTCGTTGCCATTCTTCTCTTTCTGCCCAGCTATCATCCCAGGTATGGAATTGCATCAGATCTATTTGTTCCAGCCGTAAATTCTTGAGTGTTTTATGCGTATACTCCAAAATATGCTCCGAAGGATAGGACTCATCTAAAGGATAGGAAGATTTGGCAGGCCATTTAAAATTTCTTGGAGGGATCTTACTGGCCGTATACAATTTATTCTGAGGGTGTCTTTTAAGTAATTCTCCCAGTAAGCGTTCACTATGCCCTTCTCCATATCCCCAGGCCGTGTCAAAAAAAGTCACTCCGTGCTCTACGGCAAGGTCCAGAGATTGAGCAGACAGCAGGTCATCCGATTCTTTCCATCCACCCATTCCCCACATGCCATATCCTATTTCGCTGACTTCCCAATTGGTCCGTCCAAATATTCTTTTTTTCATGACTGTTTTAATTGTAGTATCAATTATTCAAAATGTTCAACCTAACATAAGACCCTTCTTCCGCACCCAAAAGAAGGCAAAGATCAAATTTGGCACCCAACACAACCAGGCAACAATTCTATAAGCAATGGTGAAATCGCCAAAAAAATACGTCAGGGTAGGAAGCCAGATCCGCAATGTTACTGCCGCAAAACAAAGTGCATAGCTGTAAATCATAAAGCCCTTATGTAGTTCAATATCTCTATTCCTCGCAGCCTGAAAAGCCTTGTAGGTGGTAAAGAGCCACAACACCCCAAGACTGATAAACCCAGCGGATGCAATAAGACCCCCTGTGGCGTGAAATCCTATGTAGATTCCACAGGCGCCGCTGATCATAGCGGCAATGACATATATCTTACCTATATTCCTATGCCTCAGAAGGTTTGTATTTCTAAATTTCTTACTAAACTGTACCCAACCGATAAACAAAGCCAGACCACCAAAAAGGATATGGCCATAGAAACCTGTATTCCAAAAAATATTATTCAACAGCGATTCGCTTTTGGAGGCTAATAGTCCAAATTTTCTGTCGATTACAAAATATATCAGCGGATAGAGCCCAATAGACATTGCCATAGTTCCAAATACAATCCAGGCAAATTTATTGGTAGTATTTTTCATTCTTTACTGGTATCTCCAACTAGTTAGATCGGCTCCCCTGGGGGCACTATTGGCAATGCGCTCCATGATCTTTGGCACGTACATGCTGTTGTATCGGAGTCGGCTAATAGCATTAGGCTGATCCGGGTCACCATTCCAACAGTGTTCTGCACGGTCGCCATAAAGTACTTCTCCTTCGTAATAAGGATCTGAGGTACTCTCCAGAAAATCTTCCATAAGATAAACTGCGTTATTGAGGTAATAGTTATCCATATCCCCGCAATAGATATGAATCTTCCCTTTTAATTTATCCCCTAATTGATCCCAATCGCGTTCCAAAATATAGCGAAGGTCAAAATTCTCTTTCCAATATTCGGCGACCGCACGGTCAATATCTCCGGTTGTTTTATCCCAGATGCGTTGAGGATATCCGTCTGCTGCCTGGGGGGAATAGGTGGCTTCCCAAATGTCCCATTGCTGCCCCGAACGCGACTTGTCGCCCAGGACCAGTTCCAAATGGTTATTTCCCTTGACGGTACCCTGGATCTGCCCAAGATAATCGCGATGTGCCGGCACTTCTAATTGTTTAAAGTCGCTTTTATAATAATACGCATTTTCATCCTCGTAAATATTGTTTAAACAATAGGCCCGGAAATCGATGGGATCCGGACATGCGGCAAAACATCCATTGTATTCGTCGGGATACTTAACCTGCACCGCCAGGGCTTCCCACCCTCCTGTAGAACCCCCGTAAAGAAAACGGGCCCATCCTTCCCCTAAGCCACGGAATTCCTTTTCAATATGGGGAATTAGTTCATAGGTAATTGCATCGCCGTAAGGACCCTGTGAGGCCGAATTTACGGCATAGGAATCATCGTAATAAGGCGTAGGATGCTGTATTTCAATAATGATGAACCTCGGAAAATCCGGTTCGTTCCATCGCTTATAAAAATCATAAGCTTCCTGCTGTTGTATGACATTATACCCTTCCAGATCAAATCTGGCAGAATATTCTGGTTTCAGATTAGGATCTGGAGGTTGTGTTCTAAAGCCACCAAAGTCGTCAGGAAAATGTCCGTGAAAGATCATTAGGGGATATTTGGCTTCAGGATGCTCTTTAAAGCCTTTCGGAAGCAGAATGTGTGCTCCCAGGAACATATCCCGGCCCCAGAATTCTGAGAGTTTATCCGATTTTATTTTAATATGTTTGATCCATTCTGTGTCTTCCGGCTCTTCAATTGGGGGTATGATCTGATCCATCACAATATTCAGAGGTTCAAAACCATTTTCAGTCACCGTAATTTTAAATGGAGTGCTGTACAAATTCCCGGGCGATCTGTTCCACTGTTGCCCTTCCCCATTATCCATGGGTAGTTTCACCGTTTGGCCGGTAGACAAGTTAAAGGTCTCGTATACGTGTAATAAGGCCTGTACCCAGTATTCCCCGGGTGGGATCTCGGACAGGGATGGAAAGGGATACCCAAATGCCTGTTTATTGAATGCCAGGGACTCTTCCGGTGGCAGTTGGTCCACATTCATCCCAAAGATGAGTTGGGTAGTGAGTCCATCATTGATCTGGAGCCTGGGTTCCTGTTCGTTGGTTTTTGCAAACATTAGTAAAACTCTGCCGTCCTTAGGTGCTTCACTTAAGGAACTGGGAAATGTAATACTGATATCTGTGTTCGTCATTGCTTTATCCTGTTGCTTGCAGCCAATAAGGAATAAAAACAAAAGGGGTAGTAAACGGAAAGTCTGATTCATTTGGTCGAAATATTTTCGACAAAAGGTACCCATTTTTACCTAGTCTAGCAATACCAAAATGGGTTATTAACCGTTTTAATTAATCAGTAACTCTGTAATCATACCTACTAAATTATTGAGCTATGAAACGTCCTTATGTAGTATATTTTTTATTGGTAATCCTTTCCATTATCTGTACCTGGAGTTGCACCAACGACGAAGGGAATGCAGATTTTGACATCCTTACACCCACAGATTCTATCCAGGGAAGTGCTGAGGATTATTCAATTCCCAACTAAAAAACCCTCCAAAAGGAGGGCTTTATATTTTATTGAACTTTTCAAAATTACCAGATCTTTACCCGTTTTTCAGGGGCCAGATACAGGCTATCCCCTTCCTGAATATTAAACGCTGTATAGAACTCCGGAACATTACGCACTATCCCATTTACCCTGAAATCTGCAGGGGAATGCGGATCAGTATTGATCTGAACCCTGATGGATTCATCCCTGGCTTTATTACGCCAGGCCTGTGCGTAACCTATAAAGACACGTTGCTCTCCGGTAAATCCGTCCATTACCGGTCCTTCAGCTCCATCTAAAGACATATTATATGCTTTCAGGGCTATACTCAGACCTCCCAGGTCACCAATATTCTCTCCAAGGGTAAATTCCCCGTTAATATTGAGATCTGGCAACACCTCATAGGAATTGTACTGCTCAACCAGTGCGCCGGTACGTTTTTTAAATTCTTCTTTATCAGCATCGGTCCACCAGTTGCGCATAGCACCGTCGCCGTCGAAAGTACTACCCGAGTCATCAAACCCATGACCAATTTCGTGACCAATAACGGCCCCGATGGCACCGTAATTTACGGCATCATCTGCATTCAGGTCAAAAAATGGCGGCTGTAAAATAGCGGCCGGGAAAACGATCTCGTTGAGGGTTGGATTGTAATAAGCATTTACCGTTTGTGGCGTCATCCCCCATTCATCCTTGTCTATAGGCTGTCCTAACTTGGCCAGTTCCCTGTTGTATTCATACATCCTCGATCTACTAATATTTCCGAATAGATCCTCAGGCTTTATCTCAAAATCATATTCCTTCCATTTATCGGGATACCCAATCTTAGGCGTAAACTTACTTAACTTATCCAGTGCCTCCTTTTTGGTTTCATCACTCATCCAATCAAGTTCATTGATACTAACTTCATACGCTTTTAATAGATTTTGAACGAGGGCTTCCATACGTTCCTTAGCCTCTGGCGGAAAATGCTTTTTTACATAGACCTTTCCAACAACTTCACCCATAGTGCCATTCACGGCAGAGACAGCTCTTCTCCAAAGGGGTCTTTGTTCTTTAGTTCCCCTTAATTCCTTACTGTAGAATTCCCAATTCTGCTGGTCCATGGCTTCATTGAGTATAGACGCATTGGCGTCTATGGCACTCCACTTTAAATACGTCTTCCAGGTCGCAAGATCTGTTTCGGTAATGATCTTATCCAGGGCTTTGGAATAATCTAGCATTAACACCCCTAATTTTTCCTGTTTTTCCATCCCAGCTTCCGCTAAGAAGGCTGTCCAGTTAAAAGAAGGCATAATATTTTTGAGTGTATCTACCGGGAACATGTTATAAAGGGACACCAAATCTCTCGTCTTCTCTTTTTCCATTTGCTTTTCAGCCAATTTGGTTTCAAGACCCATGACCGTTTTGGCAGCAGCTTCTCCATTAGCTACTCCACCCAAATCGAACATCTTTGCCATGTGCTCCAAATATTTGGCTCGTATCTCTTTAGATCTGTCATCTTCTTTCAGATAATAATCCCTGTCTGGAAGTCCCAGACCAGATTGCCAGGTGTAAATCGTATAGATCGTTGGATCCTTGAAATCCTGATACACAAAAAGTCCAAGAGGCACATTGATGCTAACCTTGTTGGCATATCCAAAATAGGTCGCTAAATCATCGTAGGAGGCAATTGCGTCTATTTTTTCCAATTCGGCTTTTAATGGAGCTGCACCCAGTGAATTCCGTTTTTCAAGATTCATATAGGACTCATACAGGTCCCCCACTTTTTGCTCATCAGAACCTTGGGCAAAATCGCCAGAAGCCGACTCTTCAATAATTTTCTTAACATTATCCTCCGATTCTTCATACACTATATAGCCAACTCCATAAGATGCCTTGTCATCCGGAATTGGGGTGTTTTTTACCCAGGTGCCATTCACGTATTGGGTAAAATTGTCTCCCGGTTTTACGGAGGTATCCATATACTCGGTTAGAATTCCTGAGGTAAGGGGTTTTTCTTCCTTTTCCTCCTGTTTACAGGCGGCTATTGCCAGTAAGGAGAAGAAAAGAACATGCTTTGTTACTTTTTTCATTTGTATAGTTTAGTTTAATTGTTCGTGCAGATTAGACTTTCCTTCATTGCTATTGTTACACTATTCTTGTTAAAAATACATGTAATTGAAAAGTTGCCTGCAAATTACGTATTCTTTCGGTGACGTTCCCTGGCAAGCAGTGTGTTTTTTAATAGCATGGCAATGGTCATAGGACCAACTCCTCCTGGTACAGGTGTTATATAAGAAGCTTTTTTTGACACTTCTTCGAAGTCCACATCCCCGGTGATATAGTATCCTTTTTCTTTGGAGGTGTCTTCCACCCTGGTGATGCCCACATCTATGATCACGGCCCCCGGTTTAACCATGTCTGCCTTTAGAAAATGAGGTACACCCAGAGCAGAAACGATAATATCTGCCTGTAGGGTAAGTTCTTTGATATTTTTTGTTCTACTATGGGCAAGAGTAACGGTAGCATTGGCAGCCTTTCCCTTTTGACTCATAAGGATACTAATGGGTCTTCCTACTATATGGCTCCTTCCGATCACTACAGCATGTTTGCCTTCTGTAGCTACCTCGTATCTGCGAAGGAGTTCCATAATGCCAAATGGGGTAGCCGAGATAAATGTCTCCATATCCAGGGCCATCTTCCCAAAATTGGTTGGGTGAAAGCCGTCTACATCCTTGTCTGGATGAACGGCCATTAGCACTTCCTGCTCGTCTATGTGCTTTGGCAGGGGCAATTGAACTATATAGCCATCTATGTCAGGATCTTCGTTAAGCTCATGTACCAGTTGAAGTAATTCTTCTTCCGTAGTTTCAGCAGGAAGATGATGTAAGGTAGATTCAAAACCAATGCGCTTACAGGAACGAACTTTGCTACCCACATAGGTAAGGCTGGCCCCATCTGTACCCACAAGCACAGCAGCAAGGTGTGGCACCTTTTCTCCTCTTTCTTTCATTGAGGCCACTTCCGTGGCAATTTCATCTTTTATCTGATTGGAGATCTTTTTACCGTCTAAAATGGTCATACCACTAAATTTATTTAAATGCCTTTACAATACTCTTTGGACTACAATTCTTATGATTCTTTTCTGCTGCCCCTTACCCCTTAAGGCCGCTCATCATCTGCATCATCTTTTTACCACCTCCGCCTTGCATCATCTTCATCATCTTACCCATTTGGTCGAATTGCTTTAAAAGTTGGTTTACCTCCTGGATGGTACGCCCACTACCTTTGGCAATTCGTTTTTTTCTACTGGCGTCTAGTTTGGAAGGGTTAGAACGCTCGTCTGGCGTCATAGAGTGTATGATGGCCTCCACGTGTTTAAAAGCATCATCATCTATGTCCATGCCTTTTAGGGCCTTCCCTGCCCCGGGGATCATTCCCATGAGGTCTTTCATGCTTCCCATTTTTTTGATCTGCTGAATCTGCTTCAGGAAATCATCAAAACCAAAGGTATTCTTGGCTATTTTTTTCTGGATCTTGCGGGCCTCGTCTTCGTCGAATTGCTCCTGTGCCCTCTCTACAAGGGAGATAACGTCTCCCATACCGAGTATCCTGTCTGCCATCCTATCCGGATGAAAAACATCGAGCGCATCCATTTTTTCTCCTGTACCAATGAACTTAATTGGCTTGTTTACTACAGAACGTATGGATATAGCCGCCCCACCTCTGGTATCTCCATCTAATTTGGTAAGGATGACCCCGTTAAAATTTAATATATCGTTAAATGCTTTTGCAGTATTTACGGCATCTTGCCCAGTCATGGCATCTACCACAAAAAGTATCTCCTGTGGACTGATAGCGTCTCGTATGGCAGATATCTCATTCATCATACGTTCATCCACAGCCAGCCTACCGGCGGTATCTATGATCACCACATTATGTCCGTTTGCCTTGGCATGAGCAATCCCAGCCTTCGCCAGGGATACCGGATCGTTATTTTCTTTGTCTGAAAAGACAGGGACACCTATTTGCTCTCCTACTATATGAAGCTGATCTATAGCTGCAGGGCGATATACATCACAAGCCACCAACAAAGGGTTCTTGGTTTTCTTTGTCTTTAGAAAATGTGCCAGTTTACCGGAAAAAGTGGTCTTACCAGAACCTTGTAAACCCGCCATTAAAATTACGGAGGGATTTCCGGAGAGATCAATACCTTCTGCATCGCCTCCCATAAGTTGGGTAAGTTCATCTTTGACGATCTTTACCATTAACTGTCCGGGCTGCAATGTGGTCAGCACGTTCTGGCCAAGTGCTTTTTCCTTCACCCGGTTCGTAAATTCTTTGGCGATCTTAAAGTTTACATCGGCATCCAATAAAGCCCTTCTAACTTCCTTGGTGGTCTCGGCCACATTGATCTCTGTGATCTGTCCGTGCCCTTTCAGAACATGTAAGGCTTTATCCAGTTTTTCGCTTAAATTATCGAACATATCGGCTTTGGGTTTATGAGGAATGCAAATTTAACAATTGGAATGAGATCATGGAAGTCTAGCTGTAGAAATTATACCAACAAAAAGGGCCACTTCTCAGAGAAGTGGCCCTTTTTTAAAGAATAGGGGCAAAAAAGTTGCGATTATGGCTTTTCAAAAACCAATATATCGTAGCTCGCATTTGTATCGTTATAACTCTTAAGTTCTATTCTGTTACTCTCCAAGGAAACAAAGTCCCAATCTTCTGTCAATTCAGCAAGATCACCTTCTACTCCCGCATTGAGATACACCTTAAGTTTTCCATCGCTGTTGCGAAGTACTCGCCATACCCCAGCCTGTGTAGTACCGGTCTGACCTGTTGTGATCCCCATTACATTTTCTGCCTGGAAGGCAAATGTATACTGCATATAATTCTGAGTTTCATCAACTTCGCCATTCATGTACTGAGCAACCATCCAATCACCACCTAACATCACATTGCGGATCTCAAGGACATCCCCATCAGGACTGTTCGGCATATCTTCGCATACTCGCTGCAGGATCAATTCGTAGGCCGTTCCTTCGATCTCAAATTTCAATCGGTCATTTCGAAGGTCACTTAGTAACCACTCAAAATAGATCTCATTCGGATTTGGATCTAACCTGTTAGGATCATTGGTGTTCTCCCCAAAGGTTAGGGCCATTACCAATCTACCTTGTGTATTTGTTGTGATCTCCCATGAGCCTGTGGAAACATTTACACCATTACTTAAGGTAACTACACCTTCGGCCATGAAGGCAAATTCATACCCAAGTAAACGATCTATTTCCTCACCATTGTTCTTCACTTTTTTGATCACCCAGGCACATTCCCTTAGGATCTCACGTAACGTATTTGGGTCCTCATTGTACACATCACAAACACTTTTCAGGATGATCTTGTTTCCACCTTCGGCGAATAACTTTATCTTTCCTTCTTCTATTTCATAAACGAACCATTCCAGGTTAAAGTCGACCAAAACATCGAATTCAAGATTCAACAGTACTCCATGATCTGTAATTCTGGTACTCCAGAAACCATTCAGGACATTTCCTAATCTATCTTTCACAGATACACCACCATCTTCAGAGAAATTCATTACATATTCAAAATACTGGTCTGTCTGGTTCACTGCATCGCGTTGTACCTCACGCACTAACCATGGGCATTCTGCAATTAGATTGTTGAATCGCTCCAGTGTAAAATCGTCATCGTTATAGTCATTGTCATCATCCTCATCACAAGCATCCTTGGCATTTTCTATAGCCACGGCTAATTCTGCGTTACTATTAACAGTTACACGGGTACCATCGTACAATTCCAAGGTTACAGGGAAATCAATACTGATAAGGTCATTTTCATCCAGGCCTTTGAAGAATAATCGTAATTCTTTATCGCTATTAACGGTAACACTACCTGTTTGCTGTTCATTGATATCGAACGTATACAAGGTGATCGGATAGACAAAATCGATACATTCAATATCGTCATCATCTCCGCCTTCACGACATTCCTCGGCAAGGGCACGTAATTCTTCCTTATTGTTAATCACAATTTCAGTAAAATCCCCTAAGGTGATGGTAATTGGAAAAATGATATCCAGGATATCCACATCTTCATCAATAGCATCAAAGATCTCTTCAATAAGATGAAGGTCCTCGCGAGAATCTATGGTAATTTGAATTCCATTCACCTCCACGGTATAGGGAAAGTTGAGCGCTATACAACTAGCACCGTCTACAATATTGTCAAAGGATCCGTCATTAGTAGAGGTCCTTTCAATTAATTTGGCCGTAGAAGAACTGGCCATGATGGTTTGCTGCTCATCTGGCTGAGGTAATTCCTCAAATTCTTCCTGACAAGAGGTAGCCAACAGTGTTGCTATAAAAAGCAAACTAAACACTGAGAATTTAAAAACATTTTTCATAACGATTTGGATTTTTTGTTGTTCGTATGTTCTTATAACACCTCTCTTTTAAAATACCCTACCTGTTTTTTATTTTTTTTAAAATATCTTTGAACCTAATCTATGAATTAAGAGGGGCACATTATGGATACAGTATGTGAAGAGAAAGTCTTCAACGCTATCTTCAAATCCAATTCTAAAACGATCTTTAATTATATATATTATAAATATGGGAACGAAGAAAAGGCCTATGATGCTGTACAAGAAGCCTTTGTAAAGCTTTGGGAGAATTGTGCCAAGGTGGCCCCGGAAAAGGCGAAGGCATTTGTCTATAAGGTTGCCAATAACCTGTATCTCAATGTCCTTAAGGCAGAAAAGGTGCGTTTAAAATATGCTGAAAATGCACCAAAATCGTCCCAGGAATCACCAGAATTCATCCTGGAAGAAAAGGAGTTCAAAGACAAATTAGACCGGGCCCTGAACAGCCTGCCGGAAAACCAGCGAACCGTTTTTC
>NZ_JBATLB010000071.1:0-3791 GCF_049669965.1 Muriicola sp.
CCGTTTATTGATTTTGGCGAGTAGCTTAAAGATCGTCTTTCCCATAGGTCAAAAATAAACAATCTTACCTATATATGCGCCTTACCTTTTGTACCAGGTCTTCATAAGAGTATGCCAATAAGCAGCAGAAAGAACTGTAACAATATTTTAACTAATGCAATCATTTTAATGGTTTTTAATGAGACCTTGTCTATTGTTTAGTAATATTTGAGGAAGATAGAAAACCACCTACGTTGCACCAAGGAAATCAGGCATTATTAATAAAATTGAATACATATATGTAAGTATAAAGATGAATATTAATTTATACTGAAACCTTATCTCTACAAGTAAATTATAAATAGCAATATATTATTCTTTTATATATTTCATATTGTAATTATTGTAGGACCATTTTGGATCTTTTTTTCAATTTGTAGGCAAAATATGTCTCAAAAATACACTTTAGACCAGATTTCATCTTTTTTCATAAAAAAACCGACCAGATAGCTGATCGGTTTTTCAAGGATGGTTGATGGTAGTTTTTAGTTGAATTGAAGGCCTAATTCTGTTTGGTGGTAATTTCTACCACTCCGTCCTTGGCTTTCTTCCCGTATTTCTCCACAGCCTTATCTCCCTTCCAGACATTTACACTTGCGATGTCTTTAGGCGAAAGTGCTTTCATCTTCTTTTCGTTCGCCACTTTCCCATCTATGATGTACAGTGGTTTTTCACCTTTTTCAGCATCTATATAGAAAAAGGCTTCACCATCTCCTTCAATGATCTCGATATCCTCTTCGTCATCAGAGTCTTTCATGATAAACACATTTTTTCCTTTTCCACCCTTCGAGGTAATTACCTCAATATGTTTATCATGTTCTTCTCCTTCATGCAGCTCCATGACTTCTTCCCCGTCTTTAACGACTATTTTTTTACGAATGATCTTCACATCATCATCGTCATCCCCACCATTAATTCTTTTTACGATGATCCGTTGTCCATCTTTATCATCGCCGCTCTTGGTAACCCATGTTTTTTTGGTCACATTTTCTTGCTCATCTGATGAATCCTCCAGGTCTTCCGTAATAATTATAAATTCGGCACCTTCCTTTCTTAATCTTTCTTTCTCTTCTTTAGTCATAGTGCCGTCTTCTTCAAAGTATACAGTTTTTTTTAATCTGTTTACCTTGTGAATTTCGGAATCCAGAGAACCCTCGCCACCCATAAAAATAAATTGGTTTTCCGGATCGAGTATAATCGTTACAGGATCAATAGGTTCTCCGTCATTTTCAAAGTTTGATGAGCCTCTGAATTGAGATCCTTTTTTTGACTTGGCATTCATGTCTACGCTAAGGTCAATGATCTCCTTTTTGGCATTACGCACCACCGTATAAGAGAAATCGATATCCTCTTTGGCCATGTCTTGTTTAATCTTTTGCAGGTCCTCATCAGAGGTATCTTTAGTGATTTTAATCTCAATTTTGGCGACGGTATCCGATGCTAACCAGTTAAGATCTGTGCTGACTGTAGAGGGCACGTACACTTCTTTGGTGTTAAAACTGAAAAGGAAGAGCGCCAGGGCTGGAAGTACCAGGGCCGACTTTAATACATTGGCTTTTTTTGATTGTGATTTTTGTAACATGACGATTCGTTTTTTGATTAATGAATTATAAAATTGATTGACGATAGGAATGGGCAGCGCATGCCCGGAAACTTTTAAGAGCGCATATTGATATTTTTTTAAAGAGGGCAGGGTAGAAGTAGCACTTACATCAGCCAGAAATTCAAGATTCTGGCGAATGGTATTTCGGTACAAAAAGCTCAAGGGATTGATCCACAACACTACAGTCAGCAGGTGACTTATAAGGATATCCAGGGAATGCTTTTGCGAAGAATGTGCTCTCTCGTGTGCCAGTATCGCTTCTAATTCTACCTCTGTATATAAAGAAGGATTGTAAACGATATAATGGAAGAAGGAGAAAGGCGCTATTTTTTTTGAGATTTCAATGTAATTAATAGTTCCGTCTTTTGTTTTTTTCGGAGATGCTTTTAGAATGGCTCGCAGCGAAAAGAGCTGAATAACCAGACGGGCTGTAAAAAAGAGGACGCCGGCTGCGTAGACCATAGCCGCTATCATCCAAAGATCTAAAACTGATTCCTGCGCCATCACCGGGAATGATGCTGAGCCAGACACATAGGAGGTTGCTGTAGTGGGCGCTATTTCTATATAGACGGGGATGGTAAGCAACGGGCAAACCAGGGCACAAAAAATACCGAAAAGTAAAAATTGTCTGTTCTCTTTGAATAGGGTTTCCCTTTGAAGGAACAACAGATATACAACATAGAAGATACCCAGAATTCCGGAAGACTTTAGTAGATATTCAAATAGTGTTTCCATCACTTTTGCTTTTCAATGAGTTCAATAATTTCTTTTAATTCTGCTACGGAGATCTTCTCTTCCTTTGCAAAGAAAGATACCAGGCTTTTGTATGAGTTATCGTAGAAGTCGGCAATAGTGGCATTCACAAATTGCTTTCTATAGGCTTCTTTGGGGATCAAAGGATAATATCTGTGGGTGTTGCCAAAGGCTTCATGGCCCACATACTTTTTGTCTTCCAGATTCCTGACTATGGTAGACAAGGTATTGTAATGGGGCTGGTCTTCTTTTATCTCCGCAAGGATCTCCTTGACAAAGGCCTTTTCTAATCGCCATAAGATCTTCATGATCTCTTCCTCCTTATTGGTGAGTTTTTGCATGGTATATATTGTTTAATCAAACCTATTACTAAAAATTTAGTTAAACAACTATTTTTGTAGTTATTTAACATTTTAAATTTTCAAGTACCTAATAATGAGCATTTTGAAATCTTGATCTAGTGGGAATTAGAGGTTCTTAGTTCATCGAGAATCCTTTTTGGGTGTTTAGTTTATATTTGTCAAAATACTTTTATGCAGAATTTACTATTCATTGGTCTGGGACTGCTGCTTTTGATCCTTGGAGGGAACTGGCTCCTAAAATCGGCAGTGGCATTGGCACTGCACCTTCGCATACCAAAGATCATTATAGGCATGACCATTGTATCTTTTGCTACTTCTGCACCAGAATTGATCGTTAGTGTAAATGCCGCCATTGAAGGATTTCCGGATCTGGCGCTCGGAAATGTTATCGGCTCTAACATTGCTAATCTGGGGCTGGTGTTGGGTATCGTCTTGCTTTTGGGTCCTATTGATGTGAGAAAAGCCTTTTACATTACGGATTGGCCGGTAATGATGTTTGCGTCAATACTCTTTTTCTTATTTATATACTTCGATGGATTACTAAGTGCCTTTGAGGGTGGCATCATGGTTGCTGCACTTTTTCTTTTCCTTGTATATCTTTTGCGTTTTCAGCAACCTGCCGTGGTGGAAGAACAACAGGAAGTAATAAAACCACTTCCTCTTTACAAGGCGGTTTTATACCTGGGTATGGGAGGGGCAGGCCTGTGGGCAGGGTCCGAATTTCTGATCTCAGGGGCTATCGGCCTGGCCACGCTATATCAGGTTAGCGAACGTATAATTGGTATCACCATTGTATCCGTAGGTACCAGTATCCCGGAATTGGCGGCCTCCGTGATCGCAATTCTTAAAAAGGAAAAGGCTATCAGTGTAGGCAACCTTATAGGTTCCAATATTTTTAATTTACTGGCCGTTTTGGGTATTACTTCCCTAATAACACCAATTAGGGTAATAGATCGGGGCCTATTGACCAACGATGTTTTCTGGATGCTTGGATTTGCATTTCTGATCCTTCCGCTGGTATTTTTTCCAAAAGG
>NZ_JBATLB010000072.1:0-1983 GCF_049669965.1 Muriicola sp.
AGGCGTTGTTGTAGTTAGTAACATATTATGGGTTCATTTGAATCTTTCATATTTATTTCAACTATTATAGAATCATTTTCATTAATTCTTAAATTATTTATTTGGACTGGTATTTTTCCAAGCCAATTAACTTCAATGTCAAATGTATTATTTGGAATAGGTCTGAAAATTACGTTATGTATTGAGTCCCCAACAATTTCTCCAAGAAACAAAAGGTCATTAATCTTGATACTTGCTGGAATCGGATTTCTTTTCCCTTCAGGATAATAATCAAAGCAACTTACAATAAGATATGGTAGGTATCTACTATTTTCAGATTTATGCTTTGTTATCACATAATCCTTTTTTGTAATCACTTTGGATGATGAGCAGGAAAGGATTACCAAAACGATCAAGAAAAATCCTAATCTCTTTTTTTTCACTTTTTTGTTATTAACTACAACGGCTTTGGCTCGTATGTTTATTCTTGTGCCATTATTATTCATAAATATAGTAGTTTCCTAATTATTAATAAGAGCTAAACTAGAAGGGACAGAGAGGTCTTGGCTAGATACACTGGTGATATCGTTTCATAGAATTCCCACCCTTCTATGGTTCTCTTAGAATCTGAACAGTACCTGGATCCTTTTAAAAGAGATCGAATCAAACGCGAGCAAAGATGACAAAGAGAATTATAGCTTATAAAACCAAGGAAATGAAAAAGATATTAAAGCATTCGTTAGGAATTGATGTATCAAAATCGAATTTGTCGTTGCCACTGGGTTCGCTGACCGGCGAACTGAGCAAAGTCTTCAAGGCCCATCCGGATATCAGTAATGATGTAGCGGGCTTCAAAGTGTTGTTGAAGTGATTGAGAAAATTACTTGATACCCATGTTGATTTCATTGTAGTGATGGAGGCTACAGGGGTTTATCACCAAGGGGTGGCCCATTATCTCTATCAACACGGTTATGCCGTATGTATTAGGCAATCTGGCCGTGTAAAGCGCTATGCACAAAGCCTTGACCAACGCTCTAAAACCGATGCACTCGACAGTAGAATGCTCAGTATGCATGGATTAGAAAGGGACTTACGTCTTTGGCATCCTCCAGGCAAATGTCTTCAAGAATTAAAGGCATTGAGCCGGGAACGATCTGCCCTGTTAAAAGACCGTACAGTGGAGAAAAATCGCCAGGATGCCAAGGAATCATGTCATCACAGTAATCCCAAGGCAACGAAAAGACATTTGGCCAGACTCAAACTGATCAATGTGCAATTGGCCTCTATTGAGGCTGAGATGAGGGAGTTGGTATCGAAGGATCCGGAAGTGAAAAGCAAACTCGGGTTTTTGCAAAGTATCCCAGGGGTTTCATTTATATCTGCAGCAACGGTCGTTGGGGAGACCCTGGGTTTTGAATCGATAACCAATATCAAACAATTGACCAGTTATGCGGGCTATGACGTGGTATTGAGGGAGTCAGGCAGCTTCAAGGGTAAGACCAGAATCAGCAAAAAAGACAATAGTCACATAAGGGGTGTTTTACACATGCCTTCTATGGCCTGTGTGCGATGTAATCCAACATTGAAACAATTCTATAACAGACTAAAGCCTAAGAAAGCAAAGCCGTTGGTGGCCTTAATAGCCGTTCAACGAAAGCTATTGATATTGATGTTTACATTGTGGCGCAACGAGGAGAACTACGATGCCGGGTTTGAAAAGAAAAAGCAGCAAAGGTCAAAGACCCTTGCTGCACAGGATAACAAATTGATTGCTCAACTTGTTTCCTAAAAATTTTAAAGAAAAAACTTGTTTTTTGACACAGTACCTATGAGTAGTTGCGTTTTTAAGCACTAAATTTAGCAAATAAATCACAGATAGAAAGTCCGCGAGGACTTTCGTAAGTAGGCTCTAAATAGCAATGAATTATACACATTGTTGGCAATAGTTATTAATATTTAGTTGTCTGCAAGTTCTACTCTTTCTGCTATTACCCAACCTATTTG
>NZ_JBATLB010000073.1:0-13012 GCF_049669965.1 Muriicola sp.
AGATAGTACGATGGCTTTGGTAGTTACGCGCATAGGGCCTTGGTTGGGAGATCAAAGATACTAAAAAGCCCTCTGAGGAATCCTCAGAGGGCTTTGTTGATTTGTTTAAACGTAGCTTAAATTACGCCTTGGGCTAACATAGCATCTGCCACTTTAACAAAGCCGGCAATATTTGCTCCTTTTACGTAGTTGCAATAGCCATCTTTTTCTTTTCCATATTCAATACAGGAATCGTGTATATCTGCCATGATACCTTTTAAACGCTCATCAACCTCCTCGCGTGTCCAACTGATTCGCAATGAGTTTTGAGACATTTCCAGACCGGAGGTTGCCACCCCACCTGCATTGGATGCTTTCCCGGGGGCAAATAAGATCTTCGCTTCATGAAAGGCGTGAATAGCATCGGGCATGGAAGGCATATTGGCCCCTTCTGCCACACATATACATCCATTTTTGATCAGGGCTTTTGCGCCATCCCCGTCCAACTCATTCTGAGTGGCACATGGCAAGGCGATATCGCACGGTACGTCCCAGGGTGTTTTGCCTTTGTGGAAAGTGGCTCCTTTATATTTGTCTGCATACTCGGAGATTCGGCCTCTTTTATTGTTCTTCAGGTCCATTACAAAAGCAAGTTTTTCTTCGGTAATTCCATCCTTATCATGGATGTAACCTCCAGAATCTGAAAGAGTAACTACCTTGCCACCTATTTGTATCACCTTCTCTGCGGCGTACTGCGCCACATTCCCTGATCCTGAAATCACCACGGTCTTTCCTTTGATGTCTTTATTCCTGGTCTTTAACATGCTTTGTGCAAAATAGACCGTTCCATAACCGGTAGCTTCTGGTCTGATCTTAGAACCTCCCCAGGAGAGTCCTTTTCCGGTAAGCACTCCCGTAAATTCATTTCGGATCTTTTTATACATCCCAAACAGAAACCCGATCTCACGGGCACCTACGCCAATATCTCCTGCAGGTACATCCGTATTGGGCCCAATGTGCCGGCATAGTTCCGTCATAAATGAGTGACAAAAACGCATTACCTCATCATCCGATTTTCCTTTAGGATCAAAGTCAGACCCCCCTTTTCCACCACCCATAGGCAGGGTTGTTAAACTGTTTTTGAACACTTGTTCAAAAGCCAGGAATTTAAGGATGCTCGCGTTTACTGTTGGATGGAAGCGCAATCCGCCTTTATACGGGCCAATGGCAGAGTTCATCTGAATTCTGTATCCGCGATTTACATGGATTTCCCCATCGTCATCTACCCAAGCCACCCTGAATGAGATTAAACGTTCTGGCTCTACCATTCTTAACAAGATGTTTTTACCACTGTAAATTTCATGCTCAGCTATGTACGGGATCACCGTTTCTGCTACTTCCTGTACCGCCTGGATGAATTCCGGTTCGTGACCATTCCTGGTTGTCACCTCATCCATGAAGGCTTTGATTTTTGCTTCCATATGTTCTAATTAATTTTAGGCTGTTGTTATATTACCAATATTCGGGCAAAATTATGGTATTTAAATAATTTATGGATCTTTTTTTTGGCTATTTGACAAAATACTTATCCGATGGCCTGTTCAAGATCTGCAATGAGATCGTCTACATCTTCGATCCCAACACTTAGCCTGATCAAGGAATCTACCACCCCGCTCTTCTCCCTTTCCTCTTTTGGTATGCTGGCATGGGTCATACTGGCAGGATGCCCCGCAAGACTTTCTACCCCACCCAGTGATTCTGCCAGGGTGAAGACTTTTAGTTTTTCTACAATTTTCACGGCATCTTTGAAATTACTCCCCTTGGGAATAAAGGAGATCATCCCCCCAAAATCGCTCATCTGGCTTTTGGCAACCTCATGATTTGGGTGCTCTTCAAAGCCCGGCCAGTACACTTTTTCTATCCCGGAATGTTTCTTTAAATACCTCGCAATGGCCTCTCCATTTTCGCAATGCCGTTGCATCCTTACATGTAAGGTCTTTATCCCCCGCAACACCAGAAAACTGTCCATTGGGCCACATACGGCCCCACTGGCATTTTGTATAAAATACAATTTGTCTGCCAACTCCTTATCACGCACTATCAAGGCACCTACCACCACGTCACTGTGGCCTCCCAGATATTTGGTAGCAGAATGCATCACAATATCGGCTCCCAATTCCAGAGGTCTCTGCAAATATGGCGTGGCAAAGGTGTTATCTACTGCCAAAAATATCTTATGCTTTTTGGCCAGCGCTGCTACCGCTTTTATATCAATCACATTCATCATGGGATTGGTAGGGGTTTCTACCCAGATCAGTTTGGTGTTTTTATTGATCTTCTCTTCTATCCGGCTCACTTCACCCATCCCAATAAAATGAAAGGTGATCCCAAATTTTTCGAAGACCTGTTTAAAAAGTCGGTAACTCCCCCCATACAAATCATTAGTAGATACAACCTCATCTCCTGGAGAAAGCAATTTTATGACCGCATCTATGGCTGCCAGTCCACTCGCAAAAGCCAGACCGTATTCTCCACTTTCAATACTGGCTAGGGAACGTTCCAAAGCCGTTCTGGTGGGGTTGGCACTGCGCGAATATTCATATCCTTTGTGCCCCCCCGGTGTGGTCTGGGCGTAGGTAGAGGTTTGATAGATGGGAGGCATAACGGCACCAAAAGCGGAGTCTGGTTCCTGACCTCCGTGGATGGTCTTACTATTGAACTTTAATGGGTGTTTACTCATAGTCTTTGTATAGAAATACAAAGGTATTGTTCTGAAACGGAATACCCCAATGCTTTGACAAGGATAAAATCATTCCTCCTATACATGTTTACTCCAAGGATAAAAATGTAGCTTTGTAAAACCTATTTATAACTCTATGAAATTTGCCCCCTATGTCAGGATCATTTTGATCCTACTGATACTATCTGCTTGTGAAGAAGAAGCAACGCTGGTCATGGAACCGATTACCTTTACCAATCCTCCCTGTGATAACTGTCCAAAAGTTTCCATCCAATATCCAAAAGCTCTGGAGGACACTAAACTAAGTAGAGCCATCAACACCGCCATAGAAGAAGAGATTATTGGATTATTGACTTTTGCTGACAGTCTGGAAGTGTCTAATATGGAAGAGGCCATAAGATCATTTACCCTGGGCTATACCGAACTTAAAGAAGTATATCCGGATGAGACCATTCCCTGGGAGGCCACCATTGAGGCGGAGGTTACTTTTGAGAACAGGCGAATATTGTCCGTGAAATTAGATTCCTATTTATTTACAGGAGGGGCGCATGGGTATGCCTCCACAAAGTTCCTAAACTTTGATATGAACAAAGGACAGGAAATTGACACTCAGGAACTCTTTCAAGACAGGCTTGCTTTTCGCTCGTATGCCGAAGCTAAGTTCCGTACCCAGGAGAACATTCCGGAGAAAGCCCCTATCAACAGTACGGGGTTTATGTTTGAACAAGATTCGTTCTACCTGCCAGAGAATATTGGGCTTACTCCCAAAGGCATCTTATTGCTTTATAACCAGTATGAGGTGGCTTCCTATGCAGACGGGCAAATAGAACTCCTAATTCCTTTCCGGGAAGCTAAAAAGTTTGTGACGCCAGGGATGAAGCTTTAGTCTCAGGCCAGCTTGGCCATTTTTCTTTGCAGGGACTGAATAGTACCTGTGTGCAAGCCCATATGAAAGATATTAAAGGCAATGGCATCCTCCGCCGTATTCAAGGTTACGTTAGCGCTGGTAGTATAAGGCGTATATTCCTTAAATAGTCCGTTTTCATAATCTTCCTTTGTCCAGCCCGGGGTAGCCAGTAACGCCTCGGACACTCGTTTTACTTCTTCCTGCGTTACTTTTTCTTCGGGAAAGGTACCCTTGCTGTACCTTTTAACCAATTCCCAATCTAGCCGGGTTTGTAGCTTGCTCAATTTATAGACCAGGAGCTGCTGGGTAGCCACTACATGGCCAATGTTCCAAAAAATGTTGTTGTTACTCCCCTCCGGTATTCTGAAAAGTTGTTCCTCCGGAGTAGTGGTTAAGAGGTGGTTATAATTGGCATGGATGATCTCAGTGATCTCAAAGAGTTTTTTCATAACAGAGTTTTGTATAAAAATATAATAATTGGGTTTAAATGGGTTTCTTTGTGCCAGGATTTTCTTGTAGCATACATTCACTTAAGATATGAAAGGCACCATTTACTACCTCAGCAGTTGCGATACCTGTAAGCGAATTCTTAAAGAACTGGCCCCACCTGAGGATATTACATTAGTAGACATTAAGTTGGACCCCCTTACTGAGAAACAGTTAGACCACCTTAGATGGCTGGCCGGGAGTTATGAGGTACTGTTCAGTAAGCGAGCCTTGCTCTATAAAGAACGTAAGCTGAAGGAAAAAACCCTTACAGAAGAGAACTTCCGCAGCCTGCTGTTGGAGCATTATACCTTTTTAAAGCGCCCTGTAATGGTTCTGGGAAATGATATCTTTATTGGAAATACCAAAAATGTGGTAGCTGCTGCCAAAGAAAGTCTTCACTCTTGACAAAGCGAACCCTTGCCATCCTGGCGGCCCTGGGAGCTACAACCATCTATGGCCTAAACCATACCATTGCCAAAGGGGTGATGCCCATGTACGTAAAACCATTTGGATTTATAATGATACGGGTATTGGGGGCCACAGCACTATTTTGGGGGATCTCCTTCCTGGGCCCAAAGGAAAAGATAGAGCGGAAAGATTGGGGCCGACTATTGATATGCTCCCTGTTTGGGATGTCTATCAATATGCTGGCATTTTTTAAGGGCCTGGACCTTTCTACTCCTATTAACAGTTCTGTGTTGGTGACCACCACCCCCATCATTGTAGTGGTCTTATCTGCCTTCCTGATCAAGGAAAAGATTAGGATGATTAAAGGATTGGGAATTGCCATTGGACTTATTGGCGCGCTGGGGCTTATAGTCTATGGCAATGAAATACGGCAAGATGCGCCCAATATTCCTCTGGGAAATGCCCTCTTCCTTCTCAATTCACTTTTTTTTGGACTTTATCTTATCCTTACCAAAAAACTAGTGGAAAAATACCACCCATTCACCTTAATGAAATGGCTCTTCCTTTTCGGGATCTTTCTTAATCTCCCTATTGCCCTCCCGGAATTCCTGGAGATCTCCTGGAGCACCCTTCCGGCACACGCCTGGTGGAAAATAGGCTTTGTGGTACTGGGCACCACCTTTTGCACCTACTTGTTTAACGCCTACGCCCTTACCCAGCTAAAAGCCTCTACGGTGAGCGTCTTTGTTTATATACAGCCTTTTGTAGGTATTTTATTTGCGGTATTAATGGGAAAAGATGAGTTGAGTCCGGTGAAGATCACCGCCGCCTGCCTGGTATTTCTTGGAGTGTATCTGGTAAGCAGAAAATCTAAACCAGATCCTTTGGAAGCTTCCTGAATTTTCTGGTGTCTTCTTTTGTAAGTACTCTGAAATCGCTCGCTTTCTCAGCCTTATGCATGCTTTCTAACAATTCTCCTTTTAATGGCATGAGCGTGCGGGTCTCCCAACCCATCCAGGAGCCCATCATCTCGCAGCGGGCTATGTTCTTACCCTGATCATTGTAGAAATTCTGGTGGAATTCAAAGAACATCCCATCCTCACTTAGTCCCTTTACCTCAACAGATACCTTAATGTTACTACCGGGGAGTACCTCCTTAAAATAATACATATGCTCATAAAAGACCACCGGGCCCAGTCGGTTTTTTATCAGAGTTTTGTGATCAAAGCCCAATTCGGAAAGATATGACATACGGGCATGGGTCATTAAATTGGTATAGGCGCTATTGCCTAAATGCAGGTTGGCATCCAGATCGCTCCAACGAATCTCAAAATCTTTAAAGTACGGCATAGTCTCTACTTTTTAATGATCCTCAAAAATACGATGGTTTTAAAATTCCTGTCTGCCAATTGCAAAAAATTAATCCCTATTTTTAGGCCTAAAATTTACTATATGGATCCTAAACCCTCATTTATAAAAGAATTATCCCTCCCCGCCATTGCTGCCCCTATGTTCCTTATTTCGGGGCCGCAACTAGTCATAGAGTGCTGCAAGAATGGGATCGTAGGCACCTTTCCGGCGCTCAATCAACGCAGCAGTGAAGGCTTTGAGGAGTGGCTGGTAGAGATCAAGGAGGCCCTGGCTACCTATGAAAAAGAAACCGGAGAAAAATGTGCGCCCTTTGGTGTAAACCTTATTGTGCATCCTACCAACCCGCGTTTGGAAGCAGATCTGAAAATCTGTATAAAGCACAAAGTGCCTATCATTATTACCTCCCTGGGGGCTGTTTCCCAGGTAGTGAACGCCATCCATAGTTATGGCGGCCTGGTCTTCCACGATGTAATTAAAAAGAGGCATGCAGAAAAAGCAGCTGAGGCTGGCGTAGACGGACTCATTCTGGTAGCTGCAGGAGCCGGGGGCCATGCAGGAACCATAAACCCTATGAGCCTGGTAGCAGAGATCAAAAAATTCTTTCACAAAACAGTGATCTTATCTGGTTGCATTTCTACCGGACAAGATATTGCCTCAGCCATGCAGATGGGGGCAGATCTTGCCTATATGGGCACCCGCTTTATCAATACCACCGAAAGCAAGGCCCCGGAGGAATACCGGCAAATGATCATTAAGGCCGGAGCCAGTGACGTGGTTTATACGGCCGCCATTTCCGGGGTACACGCCAACTTTTTAGGCGCAAGCCTAAAAGCAGCCGGGATCACCGAAGAAGATCTTAAAAAAGACCGCAAGATAGACTTTGGGAAGGAACTCGATACCGAGGCCAAGGCCTGGAAGACCATTTGGTCTGCCGGCCAGGGGGTTACCACCGTCAAAGATGTACTGCCGGTGACAGAGTTGGTGGCCCATTTAAAAAAGGAATTTAAAGAAGCTGTTGAGGCCCAAACCGCCTTGTTAAAAATATATCCAAAAACGTAAAAGTCCATGTATGTAAAAAGAAATATTGGCTGGGGTCTCATCCTTCGCTTTGCCTGGAGGAATCTCATTTTTTTTACGCTTTACGCAGCTCTTATTTTTTATGCCTATCACTATTTGTGGCTCGACTTTCTAGACATTCCTTTCCAGCCACTAAGTGTCATTGGCATTGCGGTGGCTTTTTATATTGGCTTTAAAAACAGCCAGAGTTACGACCGCTTTTGGGAAGGGCGGAAGATATGGGGAGGCATTGTAAATTACAGCCGTACCTGGGCACTTCAGGTACAGAGTTTTGTAAGAACCGGAAATCCTAAAACAGACCATACACTACAGCAACAATTAATTTACCGTCATCTGGCCTGGATCAATGCCCTGCGAGTACAGTTGCGACAGCCTAAAACATGGAGCCTAAAAGTAAATTCAACCGTAGAAAGGCTGCACCAAAAACACGGGGAGCGCAATACCTCCTGCCACGAGGCCCTGGGGTTTGTGAGCGAGGAGGAATACACAGACCTTAAACAACGGGTAAACCCTGCAACTCATTTGATCAAAAACCAGGGAAAAGCACTGGTGGCCCTGAAAGAAAAGGACATTATAGACGGCTTCCAGGAAGACCAGTTACAATCTGTCCTGGAGGAATGTTACAATCTGCAAGGGATGTGCGAACGCATCAAGAATACGCCATTTCCAAGGCAATACGGCTATTTTTCCAGGGTCTTCACCTGGATTTTTGTCTTACTCCTGCCTTTTGGCCTGCTCAACGTTTTTGGGGGAGAACCTATGAGCGGTTCCAAGGCCTGGTATGAGTTCCTGATGATCCCCTTCTCGGTGCTGATCTCATGGATCTTTATCACAATGGAAAGCGTAGGGGATAATAGCGAAGACCCATTCGACGGCCGAATTAATGACGTGCCCATGACGGCGCTCTGCCGAACCATAGAAATAGATCTTCGAGACATGCTCAATGAAGACAATTTACCTGAACCGCTGCAACCCCAGGATCATATATTGTATTAATGCCAGTACAGCCCTCTAGTTATACGCCGCCCCTGCTTTTTAAGAATGGCCATGTGTCTACCGTCTACTACGGGCTGTTCCGAAAGATCACGGACCTGGAACAAGAACGGGAACGTCTTGAATTAGAAGATGGAGACTTTATGGACCTGGACTGGAGTTATGCCAGTAGCCCGGCAACCAAAGTTATGATCCTATTACACGGCCTGGAGGGCCATGCACAACGGCCCTATATTACAGGGAGTGCCAAATATTTCAACGGGGCTGGTTATGATTGCTGTGCGGTGAATTTCCGTGGCTGTAGCGGGGAACCCAATCGATTGTACCGTTCCTATCATTCCGGGGCCACTGAGGACCTTGAGGCCGTGGTGAACCATATTTTGAAAACGAAGAAATATACAGAACTGTATATTAAAGGAGTTAGCCTTGGGGGCAATATGGTTTTAAAGTACGCAGGAGAAAGCAGGGACCTCCCTGGCGAATTAAAGGGGATCGTGGCCATTTCCGCGCCCTGTGATCTGCACAGTTCCTTGCGCGCTTTGATGAGCTGGGAAAATATTCCCTACGCACACCGGTTTCGCAAGCATCTGGTGGCCAAACTAAAGGCCAAGCAGCCCCAGTTCCCGGAGCTGCTCCCGGATAGTGAAATCGAAAAAATCAAGACCTTAAAGGATTTTGACGATGTGTACACCAGCAGGGCCCATGGGTTTGCAGATGCGCTCGACTATTATGCTCAATGCAGCGCCTTACAGTTCTTGCCAACTATTAAGATCCCCAGTCTTATCATCAATGCCAAAAACGATTCCTTTTTAGGCCCGGAATGCTATCCGTTCAAAGAAGCAGGGGCCAACAGACATATTTATTTAGAAGTCCCCGCTTATGGCGGGCATGTAGGCTTTTATGATGCACAGAATATTGCCTACACAGAAAAAAGAGCATTAAAATTCCTAAAGGAAATATAGGCTGTCCCTATTTTCTTATATTAGTAGCACAAAAATTAAAAATCGATGAAAAAATTATTGATGCTTGTGGCTTTAGGAGGTCTTATACTAAGCTGTGGCGAAAAGAAGGAAGAGAAAAAAGACGGCTTTGAAATGAACCGTACCAAGAAAACAGAGACAACGGCTTCCTCTTCGGAAGGGGTCCCGGTAGATATGAATAATAAGGGAGTGGGCCCTGTAACCTCTATGAGTTTTGATGCAGAGATAGATACAGAGATGGCCGCCAGGGGAGAAGCCAAATACAATGCAATCTGTACGGCCTGTCATATGGCGGAACAGCGCATGATAGGGCCGGCCCTAAAGGGAGTATACGAGCGCCGTAGCCCGGAATGGGTAATGAATATGATCCTGAACCCGGATGGGATGTTACGCGAAGACCCTATTGCCAAGGCGCTTTTAAAGGAATACAACAATGCTATTATGCTTAACCAAAACCTGAGCCAGGAGGAGGCCAGAGATTTGGCAGAGTATTTACGAACATTATAAAAAATAATAACTAGTTCTGAAGTGTCTTTATCCGGGGAACATAGCTGGATAAGGGCACTTTTAGCTTGTATATAACACGTTGTAAACTATTTCTATGGAGCAGCCTTACATTTCTCGATCCTATAAGAACGCACTGATAACTGTTGTGCTAATGGCTATTGGATTTGGTGTCTACCTTTCATTTGAGGATCCTTTAGATCGCAAGGCAATTACAATTATTATGGGTTTCACAATGCTAATAGCAATGATTACAGCTGTGCGTGGTATAATTCAGTTTTATAAGGGTAGGAATGGAGAGAAGAACTCAAAATTTATAATTGCACTAATCGGTAATGGTTTAGGAATATTATATCTAATCTTGACTATTATTACAGGGATTAGATTTATTCCGAAAGTACTTTAAACAGTTTACAACAACAGCTATAACTCATGGCTTTTCGCTTGGCCGTTTTTTCCTAACTTTAAAAAAAAACGTCTGACGCTTGCCACGAAGTCATAGCCCAGACCGTTATGCGTCATACCTTAGGAAATCTCACCTTAAGAAACCTATTTAAGATTATAGTATATTTATGCTGAGCCTATAATTCCACCATGTCACAATCACGCCAACTAGCTGCCATCATGTTTACCGATATCGTGGGGTACACTGCTCTGATGAATAAGGATGAGCACGTTGCATTTGCGTTTCTGAACAAGAATCGAGAACTACAAAAGCCGATCATCGAATCATTCAAGGGCAAATGGATAAAAGAACTCGGAGATGGAGTAATGGCGAGTTTCACGACCGTTTCAGATGCTGTGAATGCAGCGGTCAGAATACAGGAGGAATGCATTGCCGTAAATGATTTTCAACTATGCATTGGGATTCACTTGGGAGAAGTTGTTTTTGAAAATAATGATGTTTTTGGAGATGGGGTCAATATTGCATCACGCCTTCAGTCAGCAGCAAAACCCGGTTCTATTTTCATTTCAGAATCTGTCAACAATAATATTACCAACAAGAAGGGCATCGAAACCAGATTCATAAAAGAAGAACAACTGAAGAATGTGAGTCAGCCTGTCAAGATGTACCAGGTGTTGTTTGCGGGTAGTGAAATCATTGAAGACGAAAAACCGGTGGTCCTTGTTGATGCAAAAAGCATAGCTGTATTACCCTTTGTGAATATGAGTAGTGATCCCGAGCAGGAGTACTTCAGTGATGGGATCAGCGAAGAGATCATCAACATGCTGGCGCAAGTACCAGATTTGAAAGTCTGCGGGAGAACTTCTTCATTTGCTTTCAAAGACAAAAACATGGACATTAAGATCATCGGTGAAAAACTGAAGGTTAACCATATCCTGGAAGGTAGCGTACGAAAATCCGGAACCAAACTTCGTATTACCGCTCAGCTCATTGAAGTTTCTAATGGTTACCACCTGTATTCTGAAAAATTTGATCGGGAAATGGAGGACATTTTTGCTATACAGGATGACATCTCATTGGCCATATTGGATGCCATCAAAATCAAATTATTGGTTGAGGAAAAAGAACCTGTTTTAAAGAGATATACTGACAATGTGGAAGCATACCAGCTATTTCTGAAGGCACGGTACAATTACAACAAATATACTCCAGATGCCTTTGCAAAAGCTATTAAATATTTAGAAGAAGCTATTAACATGGAGCCCGAATATGCCATTGCTTATTCTAGTTTATCATTTTGCTACTTAACAATGTTAAATTGGGGTTGGTTACCTCCTGAACAAAGCCTTCCTGAGACGTTGAAGGCTGCGTATAAAGCTCTGGAGTTGGATGACCAAATAGCTGAAAGCTACCTCGCGATAGGCAGGGTTAGATTATTTAACGAATATAGATTAAAAGAAGCGGCCACAGAATTTAAAAAAGCCCTCGCCATCAATCAAAACAGTGCAGAGTGCCATATTCAACTGGGTTGGTGTGCAACTCATTTAGGCAATCATGCTGAAGCCCAACTACATGCAGACATGGCGGAAAGTCTGGACCCATTCTCATTAATGAATCTGTATTTAATATGCGTAATTCACTGGACAGCCGGAGCTCTTGACCTAATGGAGGAGTATTCAAAAAGAATGATTGATCTTGAGCCTAATTTCTTCGCGGGACATCAGATGCTTGGAATGTTTTATGTTATATCAGGGAGGTTTGAAGAAGCGATTCGTTTCCTGGAATTATGTCTTACACTTAACTATGATGTACAAGGCCTATGTAATTTAGGCGTTTTATATGGACGACTAGGTGAGAAATCGAAGGCCAGAGAGATCATAGAAAAAATGAAAAAACTAGAAAGGATTGAAACGACTGGTGCCGTATATTTGGGACAGGTGTATGCATCTATGGGAGAATTGGACAAAGCTTTTCAATACTTTGACGAAGCGATCGATAACCGTGTAGGGCATATGTTGTTTTGCAAATATTTTTTGAGGGATATGGGGCTTTTGGAAGATCCAAGAACTAAACGTATGCTAGATAGAATGGGTGTACCTCTTTGAATTTAACTATTTGAGCTCATAGGCTTGCCAAATTTAAAAATTACGAACACATAACAAATGATTCCATTTTTCAGAAAAATTCGTAAAAAAATGGCAGATGACAACAAACCATTGAAGTATGTTAGATATGCTATTGGCGAAATAATTCTTGTAGTCATTGGGATTCTTATAGCGCTGCAGATCAATAACTGGAATGAAAATCGCAAAAGTAATACGCGCGAAAAGAAACTATTGTTCGAACTAAAAATCAATCTCCTAACCAACGTTAATAATCTAAACAGTGATATAGATAGGCAAGAAAAAAGTGCCAGGATTATACATGTACTACTAGATCACTTGGATCATCAAAAACCATATAACGATTCCCTTGATTACTATTTTGCCGAAGCAGATTTTGCGCCAGACGTTGTACTTACATCTTCTGCGTTTGAAACATTAAAGTCTACTGGCATTGAATTAATTAAAACAGACAGCCTTCGAAAGGAAATTCTACATTTATTTGAAGTAACCTACCCAACATTAATGCAGGACACTAAAAGAATTGAAGATCAGGTATGGTCTACTTCTTCTGTGCCCATGTATCAAAAATACTTTCGGCGGGAAATCATAGGACAAGCCAGACCCATTGACTATGGTGCTTTACTTCAAGATAAAGAATTCACGAATATGTTAAGCTTTAGACTTGGGATGCGGGAAGGTTCAACTTCTAGTAAAATACAAGTTGTAAACGAAACTAAAAAATTAATAGAATTTATAGAAAACGAATTGATAAAACAAAAGGCCCACAACGTGCATAATTGAATTCAGCGGGAATTTATAGCTCTGACTGTTGTACTTCATTGCTCCTGCGCTAGCCTACTTCGTCGAAGTAACTTGACTACGAAGGCCAAAAAGCTTCGACAGCAGAAACTATGACAAACCACTAACCAATGATTAAATTCTTACATTATCGAAACATTATTTTGCCTTGGCAAAATCAAAGGTCTGGTAGAATCCCGATAGAACCGATAGCTATCGGGATCGGGATCGGGATAGGAGTGAGGAGTCATGTGG
>NZ_JBATLB010000074.1:0-2483 GCF_049669965.1 Muriicola sp.
AGATTTCTTTTTGGAAGGATCTCAAGAAATAGCAAAACCCTCTTTACGATCATTAATAAGGATGGTGAGCGTATGAGGTATATTTTTCAATAAGGCTGTAATTATAAAACAGAAAAGCGCATCAATATTTGGTGCGCTTTTTTTAATGGTAAATGATTGGGCGAAAACGTTTGAAATATATAATTTTGCGGCAGTTTTAAACAACCACCTACATGAATAAGATTTCATCCTACGAAAAAGAACTGGCGTTCCAGGCAGATAGAAGAAAGGCGACCACGGAATTCATTAAGATCATAAGTGATCTTTGGTACGACAGGGCTATTGAAGTAGTACTCTTTAAAAACCAGGTCATTGATAAACCGGTGAGTGAGATCATCAACCTACACGAATACGCCGGGGAATTTGTACAAAAACCAATATCTATTTTTGATTCGGTTGAGATCTTACGAGCTATAAACGATCTGAAACTCCCACCCTCCAAATTAGACATTGGCAAACTAACCTACGAATACCATTCTGAGGATGAGGCTAATTACCAGAACGTCAAAGCCTTTGTGGTCGATAAGTTAAAAGATGCCCATAAGAGTAAGGAAATAGAGCCAAAAGATGTCATTCTCTACGGTTTTGGCAGAATAGGAAGGCTTGTTGCAAGGGAATTGATGGCCAAAACAGGGAAAGGTAATCAAATGAGGTTACGGGCCATCGTTACCCGGGGTAAGCTAAGCCAGGAGATCCTGGAGAAAAGGGCAATGTTGCTGCGTACAGATTCTGTACACGGACAATTCAGTGGTACTGTGGAAACCGACCTTAAAAACAGTGCCTTACTTATTAACGGTACCACGGTACATATGATAACGGCCAATGAACCGGAAGAAATAGACTACACGGCATATAACATTCAGAACGCACTTGTTATTGACAATACTGGCGCATATAGAGACGCTGAATCGCTTTCCCGGCATTTAAAGGCCAAAGGAGTAGACAAAGTATTGCTTACCGCCCCCGGAAAAGGCGTTCCCAATATAGTGCATGGGGTAAATCAAAGAGAATTTAATCCGGACACCACAAAGATTTATTCTGCGGCTTCCTGTACCACAAATGCCATTACCCCCATTTTAAAAGTTGTTGAAGATTCTCTTGGGATCATCAAAGGACATTTAGAAACCATCCACGCCTATACAAATGATCAAAATCTCGTAGACAACATGCACGGCAAATATCGTCGTGGGAGGGCTGCTGCCCTCAATATGGTCATTACTGAAACTGGCGCCGGAAAGGCAGTGTCAAAAGCCTTGCCTGCTCTAGAAGGAAAACTAACATCTAACGCTATTAGAGTACCTGTCCCAAATGGCTCACTTGCTATTTTGAACCTGGAAGTTAAAAATACTACCTCAAAAGAAGGGATAAACACCATTGTCAAGAAATATGCACTCGAGGGAGATCTCGTAGAACAAATTAAATATTCCTTAAGCAATGAACTGGTCTCTTCAGATATCATCGGAACATCGGCACCTTCCATTTACGACAGTATGGCCACTATTGTATCCCCGGATGGTAAGAATGTTGTTCTGTACGTTTGGTATGACAATGAATACGGATATGCCCACCAGGTGATCCGACTCGCCAAATACATCGCAAAAGTCAGACGATTCACTTATTATTAAACAGCATTTGGTAATCTAATAGCAGATTACATACGTACATAAGAATGTGGAGCTAGCTAATTGGATTTTTTTTTTCGTAATTGCTATTATTGAAGTACTTTAGCTTCACCTGAATCATTATTAATACTTAGAACGATCTAGAATGGGGTATTCGAGAAACCTAATTATTACACTAGCGCTTTTTTGTAGCGCTCTTTCCTTAGCACAAAACGATGATACAACCGAAGAGCCCACCTTGGAAGGGGGCTCCATAAATTCTCAATTTGAATATCTTTATCAGAAGTCTGGTAATTACAGGGCAGATGGAAAGCGGTATGAAGTGGTGAGAACCCTTAATCTGGATAAGCTCAGACAAAATGTAATAGATACGATTAACGCTGCCAATAAAAAAGCAAGCGAATTACAAAGTGTGATCAATACACAGGAAAGTACCATCTCTTCCCTGAATCAAAAACTAGAGGAAACAACCAATAGCCTTACCTCTGTGACCGACGAAAAAGACAGTATGTCCTTTTTGGGTGCCCAGGTTTCCAAGGCTACTTATAACATTATTCTTTGGACAGTGATCCTGGGACTTTTTATGTTATTGTTGTTATTTGTTTTTAAATTCAGACAGAGCAATGTTCTTACTCAGGAGGCTAAAAGCAATTTGGCAGATCTTGAATCCGAATATGAAGATCACAGAAGAAGAGCCCTGGAACGCGAACAGCGAATTAGCAGGCAACTGCAAGACGAGATTAATAAATACAGAAAATCAAAATAAAAGAAAGCTCCGTAAGGGGCTTTTTTGTTGACCTTATGGCTTTAACCATCATACGG
>NZ_JBATLB010000075.1:0-2400 GCF_049669965.1 Muriicola sp.
AAGATGTCATTGGCTTGTTCAAACAATTCCTGAGCCAGGTCGTACTTTTCATAAAGATCAAGACCCATTCCTGAAAATTGTGCTCCCTGTCCGGGAAATATATATGCTTTCATGATATTAAATTTTACAGCACAAATGTAATAAATACTTCTAGTATGCGCCGTTCTCCGGTTATTTATCCTGCAACAACTTCTTGAATTTACCTTTAGACTTCCGGATCTTTACTGCCACTACCTTGTATTCGGGACACATGGCTTCACTGTCGTGTACATCGCTTGTAATAATGTTCATCATAATATCCGGAAAGTGGAAGGTGGTGCTCAAAATACCCGGTTTAACCTCGTCCGTAATGCGGGCTTTTACATCTACTTTTCCTCGTGGCGACTCCAAACAAACAAAATCCCCCTCGCTAATCAGGTTGGCGGCGGCATCTTCGGGATGAATCATGAGGTAGTCGCTTTTCAGGATATTTTCGTTGGCCGTACGGCGGGTCATTGCCCCGCAATTGTAGTGCTCCAACTCCCTGTTTGTAGTTAAAATATAGGGATACTCTTCTCCGTGTTCCGTGATCTCCTGAGTCTCCTTCCAGGGATGGAATTCGAAATAACCCAGGCCTCGCATAAATTCCTGTTGGTGCAAAATCTGCGTATCAGTACCATCTGGAGCTACAGGCCATTGCAAGCCATTCTTGCCCAACCGATCCCACCTGATTCCCGCAAAGAAGGGCACTATCTGTGAGATTTCTTCCAGCATACCGTCGGGGGTGTAATCTGGTTGGGCATAGCCCATCCTGTTCATAATATCTACAATGATCTGTCCATCCGGTTTCGAACCCGGAATTGGCTCCACTACCTGCCGTACAGCCTGTACACGTCTTTCCCCATTGGTAAAGGTGCCGCTTTTCTCCAGAAATGAAGCTCCGGGCAGAATTACGTCAGCATATTTGGCCGTTTCGGTCATAAAAAGTTCCTGTACTATGACCAAATCTGTTGCTTCGAGGGCACGGATCACCTTTTTGGTATTCGGATCCGTTTGTACTACGTCCTCTCCAATGATCCAGATGGCTTTGAGTTTACCCTCCAGGGCCGCCTGGAACATTTCAGGAATCTTATACCCTATTTGTGAAGGGACTTCACTACCATAAAATTGGTTGTAAAGTTGGTTGACTTCCGGATTTGTCACGTCCAGATACCCTGCGCCCTGATGGGGTTGTACGCCCATGTCTGCACTTCCCTGTACGTTGTTTTGCCCGCGTAGAGGATTTACCCCTACGCCTTTGCGGCCAATGTTCCCTGTTAGCATTGCCAGATCCGCGATCTGCATTACCGTAAACGTTCCCTGAGAGTGCTCGGTTACCCCAAGACCGTGAAATGACATGGCATTGGGAGCGCTGGCGTAGGTAATTGCTGCGGCTTTTACCTGTTCACGGGGTACCCCGGAAACGGCCTCTAGCTGGTCCAGATCAATACTCATCAATTCAGCTATGAAATCCTCATAACCCTCCGTGCGTTTGGCTATGAATGACTGATCTACTAAACCTTCCTGAACAATATAATACATCATCATATTCAGCACCGCAACATTGGTCCCCGGCCGCAAGGCCAGGTGATGGGTGGCGTAGCGGGCCAGTTCTATTCGCCGAGGATCAATTACAATAGATGCCTTGTTAGACTTCATAGCAAACTGCTTGAGTTTTGCTCCTGTTACAGGGTGTGCATCTGTAGGGTTTGCCCCTATAACCATGATGCAATCTGTATGCTTTAAATCCTCGATGGAATTGGTAGCGGCTCCGGTTCCAAAGGTGCGCTGCATCCCCAGAGCGGTAGGGGAATGACACACACGGGCGCAGCCGTCAATATTATTCGTTTGAATCACCGCACGGAAGAATTTCTGCATCAGGTAGTTCTCCTCGTTGGTACAGCGGGAGGATGAAATACCGGCCATGCTGTCCGGGCCGTAGGTCTCTTTGTAGTGTGTGAATTTTTCGGTGATATAATCGTACGCTTCGTCCCAGCTTACTTTTTCTAAAGTGCCATTGCGCCTAATCATAGGCGAATCCAGTCGTTCAGGATGATTGTAGAATTTAAAAGCAAAACGTCCTTTAAGGCAGGTATGCCCCTGATTCACTTCGGCATCATAGGGGGCTGTAATACTCAGTATTTCACCTGAATTGGTGGCAATATCCAGATTGCACCCCACCCCGCAATAGGTACAAATTGTTCGGGTGGTTTCAGTAGCCTGAATGGCCTTGGACTGGAAAATGTCCGAGATGGCAGAGGTTGGGCACGCCTGAGAACAGGCACCACAACTCACGCAGTCAGACTCCATAAAGCTTTGGTCCAGACCTTTTACTATGTGGGCATCAAAACCTCGCCCAGCCATACTCAGCACAAATTCGCC
>NZ_JBATLB010000076.1:0-5032 GCF_049669965.1 Muriicola sp.
CCCATCTGTGGATGAAGCATTTTTTGATGTGCCGCATGCCGAAAGGAATATAAAAAGTCCAAGAAGGAAATAGGTTTTCATGAGCTGTTGAAATAGTGTTTTGAAAGATACAATAATTACACTAGTAATAGGGGCAATTTATGGATACGGCTCTTATGACTATCTTTAACCAAAAGTAAAGTATGATCTTATTGGTTCAGGCTGTTGGGGCCTTATATGGATTGTTAGCGGTAATATTTGGTGCTTTTGGGGCACATGCCTTAAAAAAGACCTTTACGGAGGAGCAACTCAGGAGTTTTGAGACCGGAGTAAAATATCAGATGTATCACGCCATTTTATTAATTGTCCTGGGATTTAATCTTGGTTTTTCTACCCCTTTGGAATCTTATATGGCCTATTGTTTTCTGATAGGTATATTCTTATTCTCTTTTAGTATTTACGGGCTTTGTATCAGTGCATCGAAAGGGAAAAAGCAGAAGTGGTTGGGGCCTGTAACCCCCTTAGGAGGCTTGTTTTTGGTGGCAGGATGGACTTTGTTATTCTATTCCTTTATAGCCCATATTGTCTGATATTAGTGGCAGCCACAGTCATCCTGTCCGCAAGCAGTAGAGGAAGATTTCTTGCCAGGCCAAAGCCTTTTTGGCAGCAGGAATTTCTTCACCAAATACCCAAGGGCTATGGTGAGTGTAAGGTATACTAAGAGAGATTGAAAACTCATACTACTACTTTAAAAGTTGAAAGGCAACCAACGCAACAATATACGCAAAAGTGCTCATAATTACTAATTGGGCCATGGGCCATTTCCAGCTATTGGTCTCCCTTTTTACCACCGCCAGGGTACTCATGCACTGCATGGCAAAGGCATAGAACAACAGTAAGGAGATCCCGGAGGCAAGATTAAATAGAGGCTTATCAGTAGCCGGATTTACTTCTGCTGCCATCCGTTCTTTGATCGTTTCTTCTTCATCATTTCCTACACTATAGATGGTGGCCAGGGTACCTACAAAAACCTCTCTTGCCGCGAAGGAGGTGAGTACGGCAATACCAATCTTCCAGTCGTACCCAAGGGGCTTTACCAGGGGTTCAATGGCTTTGCCAAGATAACCTATATATGAATTTTCGAGTTTGTAACTGGCAATTTCCTGTTTTTCTGCCCGTTCTTCCAGTGATAAACGTTGTTGCAGCAACGAATCTTGTAACTGTGCTGCGGTAAAAGAGTTTCTTGTATGTAGGGCATTCTCATACCCCAGTAATTTTTCCTTAATATCAGCTTCGTTATAGGCCGTGAAACCTTCTGTAGCGATCCGTTGTTTCACTAATTTCTCGGCATCATCAAAATTGTCTGAAAATCCATTGGATCCTAAAAACCACAGCACTATAGAGATGGCAAGGATAATCTTCCCGGCACCGTACACAAAACTCTTTGTTTTTTCGATGACCGTATAGGCTACATTTTTAAGTAGGGGAAGCTTATAATTAGGCATTTCGATGACGAAAAAGGTCCGACTTTTGATCTTCAGTATTTTGTGAAGGATCATGGCAGAGAAAATAGCTGCCAAAAAGCCAATGAGATACAAAAGCATCAAGGTCAATGCCTGATAACTTAATCCTAGTATTCTGCCTTCCGGAATAACCAGGGCAATGATGATTAGGTATACAGGAAGACGCGCCGAACAGGTAGTAAAGGGAGTTACAAGAATGGTGATAAGCCTTTCCTTCCAGTTTTCAATATTTCTGGTTGCCATGACTGCCGGGATTGCGCAGGCGGTGCCGGAGATCAGTGGTACAACACTTTTCCCACTTAACCCAAAGGGCTTCATCACTCTGTCCATCAGGAAAACAACCCTGCTCATATAACCAGATTCTTCCAGTAGGGAGATAAAGAGGAACAAAAAGGCGATCTGGGGTATAAAGATAACAATGCCACCTATGCCTGCAAGGATACCTTCTGCAACCAAATTGGTAAAAACTCCCGGGGGTAAGGTATGTTTAACCCATTCACTGGCAGACGCAAAGAACTCATCAATAAAGTCCATGGGGTAACTACTCCAGTCATAAATAGCCTGAAAAATAGTGAGCAGTATTACAAAGAAGATAAGATACCCAAAAACCTTATGGGTAAGGACCTTATCTAGCCTGGCCCTGAAACCTTTGGCCACCTTAAGATCTACTTTGTAAGTTTCTTTGAGGATCCCATTGATAAATTGATACCTGAGAATGGTCTCTTTTTGTTGTAGTCTTTTTAATTCAGATTTAGATTTGGTGCTGAAAGAACTAGAATCCTGGATGCGTTTTTTTTCAATTGGCATAAAGTTCACATCCTGTGTAATAACCAACCAGAGTTTATACAGATCCTCATTGGGAAAGGTGCGCTTTAGGCGTTCAAAGTAATCTGGTGCAATGACCGTTGTATCTACATTGGGTTTAACAGATAAGTTCTTAAAATCGGCGATCAATTCCTTAAGCCGGTCAATACCTGTATTCTTGCGGGTGCTCACCAGGGCTATTTTGGTATTCAGTCGTTGCTCCAACAAGGGAACGTCCAGGGAAATACCTTTTCGCGGCATACGGTCTGCCATATTGATCACCAGGATGCTCGGAATCTTCAGATCTTTGATCTGGGTGAACAACAATAAATTTCGCTTTAAATTCTCAACGTCACTGATAACCACCGCTACGTCCGGAAAATCTTTATCGTTTCTGTTCAGCAGTAATTCTACGGCTACACTTTCGTCTAAAGAAGTGGTATTTAAACTGTAAGTACCGGGAAGATCCAGGATATGAGCTTTTACTCCTCTGGGAAGTTTACACATCCCCTCCTTTTTTTCCACGGTAATTCCCGGGTAGTTACCTACTTTTTGCTTGAGGCCGGTTAACGCATTGAATACGGAGGTCTTTCCGGTATTTGGATTTCCAATCAGTGCTACATTGATACTCTTACTCATAACAGTTACACCTCTTCTATGATATCCAAAGCAATCAAACGAGCGGTAGATCTCCGGATGGCAATATGTGAGCCATTAACGTTGATATACATAGGATCTTTAAACGGGGCTATCTGAACTAATTCTATTTCATTTCCCGGTAAGCAGCCTAGTTCAAGCAGCTTAATAGGCAATACATCATCTGCAAATTCACGGATGATTCCCCTTTGTCCTATTTTAAGATCTACGACGGTAATGCTCAATTTTTATTTAGATTGATTTTAAGTAAGCACAAAAATAACAGAAAAAAAGTAGAATAAGGGTGGATATTCGGATTAAAATATAGGAGGCTTTTTGGGGAATAAGGAAGCACTAGTTGCTTGGTTAGAAAGGGAGCCTAACTATTCGCGATACGAGGCTTTTAGGATGGCCAGATCTTCCAAAAGTTCTTTAATTTCTTCCGGATTAGTACCATCATAGGTGCCGCGAATCCTTTTTTCCTTGTCAATAAGCATGAAGTTTTCCGTGTGAATCATATCATAGGGTCCGCCGTCCCCGTCCGTCTTTACTGCGAGGTATGACTTCCTGGCCAGTTCATAGATCTGTTTCTTGTCTCCGGTAACCAGGTTCCATTTTTGATCGATCACCCCTTTTTCCAGGGCATATTTTTTTAATTGAGGCACCGAATCTATTTCAGGAGTGACGGAGTGGCTTAACAGCAGCACGTCATCATCGTTAAGGATCTCGTCCTGTATCAGGCCCATATTTTCTGTCATAATAGGACAGATAGAAGGGCAGGTCGTAAAAAAGAAATCTGCTATATAGATCTTATCCGCATAATCCTTTTGGGTAATGGTCTTACCATTCTGATTTACCAAAGAAAAATCTGCGATGGTGTGATATTTCTTAACATACTGCACGGAGGAATCTACCAGTTCCGGATTAAAATCGGCCGGTTGGTAAACCGGCAGCATTTTTTTTGGTTGCAGCGCGCGATAGAAGAGAAAGACAATGACCATAGATAGTCCTAGCAAAACCAACCCTAACAGCCTGAACTTTTTAAAAAACTCTCGCATCAACTCTTTTTTACAAAGGTACAGCAGCCAGCACTCGCAATCAAAAATTGAAGGATAAGATAGCTGCTAAATCTTTCTTAAAAATCTCCCTGCATTTTCAGTTTCTTTTTTTAAGACCCCGCAAAAGTGTACTTTTGTGCGTTCTAAAATCGAATTCGTAAATGAATCCAATCCTTATACAGACCATACAATTCTTTATGAGTCTTTCCCTGCTTATTGTTTTGCACGAGTTAGGCCATTTTATTCCTGCCAAATTATTTAAGACACGGGTAGAGAAATTCTATCTCTTTTTTGATATAAAATATTCCTTATTTAAAAAGAAAATTGGCGAAACCGTCTATGGTATTGGCTGGCTACCTCTTGGGGGTTATGTG
Source organism: Muriicola sp. (assembly GCF_049669965.1). Taxonomy (NCBI): domain Bacteria; kingdom Pseudomonadati; phylum Bacteroidota; class Flavobacteriia; order Flavobacteriales; family Flavobacteriaceae; genus Muriicola; species Muriicola sp. The sequence goes on from NZ_JBATLB010000076.1 coordinate 4,375, forward strand.
AAAATTGCCGGCATGATAGATGAGAGCATGGACACGGAACAGTTGGCGGAGGAACCCAAGCCGTGGGACTTTCGGAGCAAGCCCTCCTGGCAGCGGCTTATCATTATGCTGGGCGGTGTAACCGTGAATTTTATCCTGGCGGTGATCATTTATATAGGCTTGGCATGGAGTTACGGGGATGAGTTTATTTCCAACGAGAGTTTGAAAGATGGGGTGTATGTAACGGAACAAAGCATTGGCGATAAAATAGGCATACAAACAGGAGACAAGATCATTTCGGTTGATGGGGATAGGATTGAAGATTTCGACAAAATTTTGCTCGAATTGGTAAACGGCAACCAATTTACCATTGAAAGGGACGGTAGAGAAGTTACACAGGAGATTCCGGTCGACTTTATTTCTACACTACTAGAAGATGAAGATAAGATACGGTTTTTAAGTCCACGTCTTCCTTTTGTGATTGGTGCTATACCCGATGAGTCCAAAAACAAAGATTCTGGTTTAGAGGTCAAAGATGAAATTGTAGGTATAGGCGGAACTGAAATTACGTACTTTGATGAAGCCAAACCTATACTTGAACAGTACAAAAACAAAGCTGTAGATCTTACGATTGAGCGAGAAGGTAGTGGATTAGTTAGGATACCTGTAATGATCTCAG
>NZ_JBATLB010000077.1:0-31897 GCF_049669965.1 Muriicola sp.
GGTATACAAACTATATCGCCCGTTGGTGTATTCAGTATACCCTGGAACAATTACAAAAAGTCAAAGCAGGGTACAAGGAAGATTATGACCGCATTATAGGGTATACCAAACTAAAACAGGCAGAAACCGAAGAATGGAAGGAAGTAGCAGACGGTATGTACCTTCCTTTCTCTGAAGAACTAGGAATTTATTTGCAACAAGATGGCTTCCTGGACAAGGAGCTGGGAACGGTAGCAGACCTGCCTAAGTCTCAAAGACCTATTAACCAGAAGTGGAGCTGGGACAGAATTCTCAGATCTCCTTATATCAAACAAGCAGATATACTTCAGGGATTTTACCTCTTTGAAGATCACTTTTCGTTAGAAGACCTTGAAAAACACTTCGATTTTTATGAACCATTTACGGTACATGAATCCTCCCTTTCTCCCTGTGTACATAGTATACAGGCTGCAAAATTAGACAGGATGGACCAGGCATACCAATTTTATCTGAGAACTTCCAGACTGGATCTGGATGATTATAACAAGGAAGTAGAAGAAGGTCTGCACATCACCTCAATGGCTGGTACCTGGATGAGTATTGTAGAAGGTTTTGGCGGATTGAGGATCCGGAACGATAAATTATCGTTTAGACCTCGCATCCCTAAAGAATGGGATTCGTATTCCTTTAAGATCAATTTCAGAAATAGGATCCTAAAGGTCATGGTTGATAAAAAAGCCTGCCATTTTGAATTGGAAGGGGATCATGAAATGTCGATCAGATTAAACGGGGAGCGCCTTGTTTTACAACCAACTCCTAAAAAATAATGTGACCGAAAAAAGCAGGATTATGCGAACGACCTTTGGGAAATTTTCTATAGGCCCAAAACGCAGCTATTTCCTAAGTATACTTCTCCTTACTATGACCACAGCGCTCGCTCAGGTAGAACGTTTAGAACCTCCCCACTGGTGGCTGGGCTTTGAGGATAAGGCATTACAGCTCATGGTCAAAGGGCCCAATATCAGCAATTTTGAGGTTAGTATTCAAGATAACAAAGTAAGACTGCTAAATACCCATGTCGCCAACAGTCCGAACTATCTCTTCCTGGATCTTGAGATCCCGGCAGATGTATCCCCGGGTACCTTAGAAATTAAATTCCAAATGGACAATGAATTGTCTTTCTCTGTCCCCTACGAATTAAAAGAACGGCAAAAAGCGGCTGAAGAATATATCGGATTTTCCAGCAGGGATGTCATCTATTTAATTACGCCTGATAGATTTTCAAATGGCGATCCATCAAACGATATTGATCCCACTCTGCAGGAGAAGATGATCAATAGAGAGAATGACTATGCAAGACATGGAGGAGATATCCGCGGGATGATCAATCATTTAGACTACATAGAAGACATGGGTTTTACGTCCTTGTGGCCAAGTCCTCTTTTATTGAACGATATGCCCAGGGAATCCTATCACGGATATGCGATCACTGATTTCTACAAGGTAGATCCTCGCTTTGGTAGCCTGGAGGAATACGTTGAATTATCTCAAAAAGCACAAGCACGGGGTATTAAATTGATCATGGACCAGGTAAATAATCACTGTGGTCTGGCACACTGGTGGATGCAAGATCTTCCCTTCTCCAATTGGATCAATTATCAGCAAGCCTTTGAAGAAGGCAGGAAAATAACGGTTACCAATCACAGGAGAACCGTAAATCAGGATGTTTACGCTTCCAATTCCGATAGGGAGCTTATGGATAATGGCTGGTTTGTGCCCTCCATGCCAGATCTGAATCAGGAGAATCCCTTTTTGGCCCAATACCTGATTCAGAACAGTCTATGGTGGATAGAAACCCTCTCCCTGGGTGGAATACGACAAGACACCTATCCCTATCCGGATAAAGATTTTATGGCACAATGGGCGAAAAGGATCATGACAGAATATCCCAATTTCTCAATTGTTGGAGAAGAATGGAGCTATAACCCACTGGTAGTTGGATATTGGCAAGACGGGGCCAATAACCGTGACGGGTACAGATCCTTTCTTCGCTGTACTATGGATTTTCCAATGCAGCAAACCCTTGTAGATGCTTTAAAGGAAGAAGAAGATTGGAACACCGGCTTGATAAAATTATACGAGGGAATGGCGAATGATTTTCATTATGCCTCACCAAAAGATATGATGCTATTTGGAGATAACCATGATATGGATCGCCTCTATACACAATTAAACCATGATGATACCTTAACAAGAATGGCACTCGCCTTTGTTCTTGTGGCTCCCCGAATTCCACAGATTTACTACGGTACGGAGATACTTATGGAAAATAGCAGAAAACCCGGAGACCACGGACTGATCAGAACGGATTTTCCCGGAGGATGGCCGGAAGATTCCGTGAACGCCTTTACCGGAAGAGGATTGGATCCTAAAGCCAGGAAGATGCAAGATTTTTTGAGGACCTTGCTGAATTTCAGAAAAAGCGAAGCGGTACTTCATGAGGGAGCCACCAAACACTTTGCACCGGAAAATGGGGTCTATGTATTGGTACGACACTCGGAAGAGAAAAAGGTCTTGTTGATTCTAAATAAGAATGACCAGGCCAGGACCCTGTCTTTAGATCGTTTTCATGAATTGGGAATTTCAGATTCATCCTTATTAAATGTTATCACAGGAGAAAAAATTAAAATAGGAAAAACAATAACTCTGAAGAAGAAAGGGTTGCTATTACTTTCAAACTAGACAGTGATGGGAAAAAAGTATTTGTTTATAACAATTGTCTTATTGACGGCATTAGCCTGCAATAAAAAGAAAGAATTATCAAAAGACAACAAGGAAGCTACAGCTATGAATAAGGAAGGCAAAAAGGTGATCTATCAGGTTTTCACTCGACTTTTTGGAAACACGAATACCATGAATAAACCATGGGGAACCATAGAAGAAAACGGTGTTGGTACATTCAGTGATTTTACCCTCCAGGCTTTAAAGGAAATAAAGGAATTGGGGGTCACACATATTTGGTATACAGGAGTACCCCACCATGCGCTGGTTACAGATTATACGGCCTTTGGAATTACCAATGACGACCCTGATGTTATTAAAGGCAGGGCGGGCTCTCCGTACGCAGTGAAAGACTATTACAATGTTAATCCGGATCTCGCCAAAGATCCCTCCAAAAGGCTTGAGGAATTTCAAGAGCTTATAAATAGAACTCACAAAGCCGGCTTAGAATTAATCATAGACATAGTACCCAATCACGTAGCCAGACACTACGAAGGCTCTTCTACACCGAAAGGGAAAGAACCTTTTGGCGCTTCTGATGATACCTCGGCAGAATATAAAAGAGATAATAATTTTTATTATATCCCCGAATCTTCCTTCCAAGTGCCAGAATGGATTAAAGGATATAAGCCACTGGGCGGGGACCCACATCCGCTCGTGGATCATTACTTTCCTGAAGAACCTGCCAAATGGACCGGAAATGGATCCAGAAAATCCCAACCAGATATGAACGACTGGTATGAGACGGTTAAAATAAACTACGGCGTACGACCCGATGGAAGTTTCGATTTTGAAAAACTGCCTGACCAATACGGTGGCAGGGGTTTTAAGGAACACCTCAGTTTTTGGAAAGATAGAACTGTCCCAGATTCATGGATAAAATTCAAGGACATTGCCCTGTATTGGCTGGAGATGGGCGTGGATGGTTTTCGGTTCGACATGGCCGAAATGGTACCGGTGGAATTCTGGAGTTATTTAAATTCTCATATAAAAGATAAGAACGAAAATGCCCTTTTGCTGGCTGAGGTTTATAATCCTTTGCTTTACCGGGAATATATCTTTAAGGGTAAAATGGATTATCTATATGATAAGGTAGAACTGTATGACAGTTTAAAGCATATTATGCAGGGACATGGGTGGACAGACCATATTCCGGTGGTCCAAAAAGGAATGATGGACATAGAACACCATATGCTGCATTTTCTTGAGAATCATGACGAACAGAGAATTGCCAGTCCGGAATTTGTTGGCAATGCCCAAATAGGCAAACCTGCCATGGTGGTATCTGCCACCTTAAGCACCTCTCCCACGATGATCTATTTTGGTCAGGAAGTAGGAGAGCCTGGCGCCGAAAATGCGGGATTTGGATCTCCTTCCAGAACATCTATATTTGACTATGTAGGGGTGCCCCATCATCAGCGGTGGGTCAATAATAAGAAATTCGACGGAGGGCAATTAACGGATGAGGAAACAGAATTGCGCGATTTTTACAAGCGCCTTTTAAATATTACCATAAGCAATGATGCCCTGATGGGGGCCTATGAAGACATTCATTATTACAATAGAGATCATACAGAGGGATATAACTATAGAGTGCTATCGTTTGTGCGATGGAAAGACAAAGAGCGCCTCCTGGTACTTTCCAATTTCGATTCTAATGAATCGTACCAATTCCAAATGAAAATACCACCCTCCGTTGTGGAGGCCTGGAACTTAAAGGAAGGATCATCCTATGAAATGACAGATTTGCTTTATACTGCAACAACGGTTACGCTTAAGGTTGAAGGAGGGCAAGGTTTTTTCGATATTTCCCTGGATCCCCTGCAATCTTTTATTCTTACACTAAAGGAATAAGAGGGTAAGTATCCCTTATACATAATTTAGATACCTACCCTTTTCTATGCTTAGGCGTTCTCTTCTTTAGTTTGGGTGGCCTTAAACATAAGGCCTATCACCATACCCACTATTCCGTAATAGATGATGTCCAATAAAGCTGATACCAGATGTCCTTGAAGATCCATCATTTCTGTTGTGGCATACCAGAGCAGACCAACACCTAATCCCACAAAGATGCCAACCCAGATCCCAAACTGAAAACCACCGCCCATGCTGTGGTACCCACGGGCCCATTTCCCATAAATAATGCATAGGGCAAACGAGGCAATTAAATTACCCGCAATGATCCAAGGAAAAAGTGGTGGGTCTTTCATGACATTGTTGATGGAATGTCCTTCAAAAAAGTCAACGGTTGCTACCCCCCAGATCAGGTAGCCTAGAAAAAACATTGTGACCGTGGCCACTAACGTAGCTAAAAGATGTTGTTTTGAAAACATAGTTTTGAATTTTAATTGGTTGTTGTACTGTCAAATTTATTAAATAAATAATATCATATATGAAATAAATTATGATAAAAAATAAAGAATTAATAAATAAACTATTAAAAAAATAGATATATCCTATATTCATAAAGAGTGATCAATTTATCGCGTCAAGTTGTATTTTTGAAAAACAGAAAAATCATATGGGTCATGAAGAACTATGGAATTATCTTACTCATTTTACTAATGGCAAGTTGTAATGGGATGAATCATGAGATGCTTGTAATAGGTCATAGAGGAGCTATGGGACATGAGACAGAGAATACGCTGGCTTCCATACAGAAGGCTATGGACTTAGGCGTCGATATGATAGAGATCGATGTTTTTAAAGTTAAGAGTGGGGAGATAGTTGTCTTTCACGATGAGCGATTAGATAGGCTTAGCAATGCAGGAGGTCTAATTGAAGATTACAGTATGTTTGAGTTGCGCAAGGTGATCCTCGATGGAAATCATAAAATACCTATGCTACAGGACGTGCTTAAGTTGATTGATCACAAAGTACCTTTGAATATAGAACTAAAAGGCGCAAACACTTCAGACAGAGTTAATTTTATAATAGAATACTATATCAGAGATAAGGGATGGACCTTAGATGATTTTTTAATCTCTAGCTTTAATTGGGAAGAATTAGAAAGTATGCGGACATATAATCCTGAGATTTCTATTGCGGTTCTTACTGAAGATGATCCTTTAAAAGCAATTCCAACAGCGAAGAAATTGAATGCTGTGGCGATAAATCCATCTTTTAAGACCTTAAATTTGGATATGGTACAGGCTATTCACGATGAGGGTTTTAAAGTATACACCTGGACTGTGAATGAGTCAAAAGACATAGAAGCGATGAGGTCTTTCAAAGTAGACGGCATCTTTACCAATTTTCCCGAGAGGGCCCACTAATGTATGATGTCATAGTTATTGGAGGTGGAGCTGCGGGTTTCTATGGGGCAATCAACCTGGCTGAATCCAGACCGGATCTTAAAATTGCTATTCTAGAGCAGGGCAAGCAAGTACTTGGAAAGGTTAAGGTCTCCGGGGGAGGTAGGTGTAATGTAACTCATGCCCAGTTCAATCCAAAAATACTGGCGCAACACTATCCCAGAGGCGAGCGAGAACTATTAGGTCCTTTTAATACACATCATAGCGAACATACGGTGCAGTTCTTTTCCAAGCGGGGTATTGAGCTGAAGATAGAAGACGATGGAAGGATGTTTCCGGTCACCAACTCCTCCCAAACCATTATCGATTGTTTTATGGAGGCCCTTGAAAGCTTGAAGATAGATCTCATAAGGAATACCGTAGTTACTAATATCCTTCTTCCTTCCGGGCATTCAGAAAAAAAAACAGCTTATGAGGTGCAGACCAAAGGCAGCTCTTTTTTTGCAAGCCGGTTGCTTATTGCCACCGGGAGCAGTCCAAAAATGTGGAATGTTCTTAAGCAACTTGGACACAGGGTTGTAGACCCGGTCCCTTCCTTATTTACCTTTAATATCAATGATCCCAGGATTGAAGGAATACCCGGGCTTAGCACCTACGCCAGGGTTCAGGTAATTGCCAGGGATTTCCTTGGAAAAAGAATAACGGTTTCATTGAAAAGTAATACAGAGCGCGCTGATACCCTGGTTTCTGAGGGACCATTGCTGATCACGCATTGGGGAATGAGCGGGCCTGCCATTCTTAAACTTTCGGCCTGGGGAGCCAGAATATTGCACGATTATCAATACCGTTTTAAGATACAGGTTAATTGGGTACCGGAATATCATCAACAGGGCCTGTTCTCATACTTAAAGGAAGTCAAAGAAATAGAAGCCAGGAAAACGGTCTCCAGAACATTTCCGCTGGATATCCCAAAGCGTTTATGGGGGAAATTAGTACAGGCATCGGGAATTGTTGCTGATCAGAAATGGGCAGATATTTCCAAAAAGCAATTACAGGAATTGGCAAAGGAACTTACAGCAAGTGAATTTTTAGTGGAAGGTAAGAGCACCTTCAAAGAAGAGTTCGTTACAGCCGGAGGAATAGACCTGAAAGAGGTCAATTTCAAAACTTTTGAAAGTAAGTTACATCCCGGAATTTATTTTGCAGGCGAGATTTTGAATATAGATGCCCTCACCGGAGGATATAATTTTCAAAATGCCTGGACAGGAGCTTATCTGGCAGCACAGGCTATTGCCAATTCGTAGGAGATATGCTCGTTTAAGATAGTATCAGGAGATAGAGTCCGGCGGCAGCAACACCCCCAAGAATAGGCCCTAAAATGGGTACCCAGGAATACGCCCAATCGCTTCCACCTTTGTCTTTAATAGGCATGATTGCGTGTATGAGTCTGGGGCCCAGATCACGAGCAGGATTAATGGCGTAGCCCGTTGTTCCTCCCAATCCTAATCCTATACCCCATACAAGAAGTGCCACAGGAAGGGCCCCCAGGGACCCGAGACCTATGATCTCTTCTGTAGTTGCCATGGTAGCATCGGTAAAAAATAGTATCGTGAAAATCAGTACAAATGTGCCAATTGCTTCGCTAAAAAGATTGGATCCGTAATTCCGTATTGCAGGAATTGTGGAAAAAACCCCCAGTTTTGTAGTCTTATCTTCCGTAATATCAAAATGATCCTTGTACATGATCCATACAATGAAGGCTCCAATCATTGCCCCCAGTAATTGCGCGAGGAGATAGGAGGGGACTTCCGACCACTCAAAAGACCCGGCTACCGCCAAACTTATGGTCACAGCCGGATTTATATGTGCGCCGCTGTATGGTCCGGCTACTACCACGCCAATAAAAACAGCGAAGGCCCATGCAGTGGTTATCACCATCCAACCTCCGCCCTGTCCTTTTGTTTTTTCAAGTATTACGTTGGCAACAACGCCGCATCCCAGTGTAATTAAAAGAGCAGTTCCAATTAATTCTGCAAGAAAAGGTGTCATATGTAAAAATTAAGATTCTTTAGTCCAATATTCAAGGGCTTCAATAGCTTTATACCAGCCTTTGATCCCTTCATTTATTGCTTCCCTATCCGTAGTAGGCTCAAATCGTTGTTCACTTTCCCAGATAGCTTGTATTTCTTCAAGATCTTTCCAATAGCCAACTGCCAATCCTGCGAGAAAGGCGGCCCCCATGACCGTAGTTTCCACAACTTTTGGGCGAACCGTTATAGTATTCAGCACATCGGCTTGAAATTGCATTAGTAAATTATTCACGGTTGCGCCTCCGTCTACTCTTAATTCCTGTATAGATATACCTGCGTCTGCCTGCATTGCCTTTAGGACATCCATGGTCTGGTAGGCTATTGATTCTAGAGCTGCCCTGGAAATATGGGCGTAGGTACTACCGCGTGTAAGTCCAAATATGGAACCTTTGGCATGCTGGTTCCAATGTGGAGCGCCCAGGCCAGCGAAAGCCGGTACAAAGTAAACGCCCTCAGAACTATCCACAGAACAGGCTATTTGTTCTACTTCTGCAGAAGAGTTAATGATCTTAAGACTATCTCTCAACCATTGCACTACGGCCCCCGCAATAAAAATACTTCCTTCGAGTACATAAGTGGTCTCACCATTGATCTGCCACCCTACTGAAGTGAGTAAATTGTTTTTAGAAACAATAGGTTTATTTCCTATGTTCATTAACATAAAACACCCGGTTCCATAAGTGTTTTTAACCATCCCGGGTTTTGTACACATCTGACCGAACAGCGCGGCCTGTTGATCCCCGGCAATGCCGGCGATAGGAATTTTAGTCCCCAATAAGTCTGTTGAGGTATATCCATATACTTCGCTGGAAGAGACCACTTTTGGTAACATGGCAGAAGGGATATCGAACATCGCCAATAAATCTGCATCCCAGCTCAGGGTATTAATGTCAAAAAATAAGGTGCGACAGGCGTTGGTAACATCAGTAATATGCAACTCTCCTCCGGTCATATTCCAAATCAGCCAGCTATCGATAGTCCCCATTAAAAGATCCCCGGCTATCGCCATGTCTCTGGCACCTTCCACATTGTCCAAAATCCATTTTACTTTGGTACCGGAAAAATAGGCGTCGATCACCAAGCCCGTTTTCTGTCGGATCATGGCCGACTTACCTTCTTTTTTTAGGGAATCACAATACTTGGCAGTTCGTTTGTCTTGCCAAACTATAGCATTATATATCGGCTGTCCTGTATTCTTGTTCCAGACTACAACGGTTTCACGCTGATTGGTAATTCCAATGGCGGCGATAGACTCGGGGGAGATATTTTTTTGAGAAATCGCTGATTTCATCATATCGGCCTGAGTATTCCATATCTCGAGCGCGTCATGCTCTACCCATCCCGATTTTGGAAAATGTTGTGTAAATTCTTTTTGTGCAGAAGAGACTATGGTTCCTTTTTTATCAAATAATAAGGCCCTGCAACTTGTGGTCCCCTGGTCCAGAGCCAGAATGAATTTTTCCATAGAGGTTTATTGTGCTATTTTCTAATTCGATGTTCCAAGTCCATAAATGTAAAGGAATTATTTTATTTAGCATAATTGGTGTCTATGGCAAAGATTGAAGAGAACAGTGCCATCGAAGAGGTATCGGGGGGAAAATCAAGGTATTTAATTCAATTCCCAGATCTTATAATTTAGCAACATGGCAAAACAAACCCAAAGCAAATATGGGAGCATTAAATAAGCTGCCGGCTTACTTACGATCTTAAACCATTTAATAGTTAAGAGAATAAGGATCATCAGGACAAGTATTACCAACAAAGCCCAAAATGGCTCTTGAAAACCAAAGAATACGATGCTCCATAGTGCATTAAAAAGGAGTTGAAATCCAAAATAATAAAGTGCCGTTTTTACCCATACATGATAAAAGCCTTTGGCCCAAACTAAACCGGCAGCAATTCCCATGAGGATGTAAAGAAGGGTCCAAACGGGTGCAAAGATCCAGTTGGGAGGATTAAAACTGGGTTTGTTAAGGGTGGCATACCAGGTATCAACAGAGCTTTGGGTGGCAAAACCTGCCAAAAAACCAATAAGCAGGCAGATGGTAACAGCAATGACTATAAAAAGTGCTTTTTTCTTCATTGGGAACCAGTCTAAGGACTCTAAAATAGGAATTTATTTTAATTGAAAGTACGCTAAAAGTGCTGAAAAACTATCTTTGCATCAAATTTGCTGAGAATGAATGAACAGGAATTTATTCCCAAGAAGTATTCAGGTTTGATTCCTGCGGGGACAACTACATGGAGGGCACCAAGTAATATAGCTCTGGTAAAATACTGGGGTAAATTTCCTGATCAGATCCCGGCAAACCCGTCCATAAGTTTTACCCTTTCTAAATCGGCAACCACTACGTCGGTATCGTATGAACCGAAGAAGCAAAACTCAGACGGAACCTCCTTTACCCTGCTATTTGAAGGCAAACCCAAAGAAGAATTCAGGCCTAAAATCACCACCTTTCTTGGGCGTATCTCCAGGTACCTGCCGTTTTTAAATGAGGTTCACCTAAAGATAGACACCAGCAATACTTTTCCTCACAGCAGTGGCATAGCCTCTTCGGCCAGTGGAATGGCAGCGCTGGCATTATGCCTGATGGATATAGAAAAAGGACTCGTTCCTTCGATGGAGCCCGAATTTTTAATGAGAAAAGCGTCTTTTCTTGCGCGCTTAGGCTCAGGGAGCGCCTGTCGCAGTATTAGCGGGCCTATTGTAGAATGGGGAATGCACAAAGACCTACCTGAGAGTACTGATCTGGCAGGAATTCCTTATAATGGCAAGGTTCACCAGGTTTTCCAGGACTATCAGGACACCATTTTACTGGTTCATAAAGGGGAGAAGACCGTGAGCAGTACTGCGGGACACGACCTTATGAACAAGCATCCGTTTGCAAATAGGCGTTTTGAACAGGCTCATGATAACTTATCTGGATTAATAGGTGTTTTTGAAACTGGAGATCTGGAAAGATTCATACAAATAGTTGAGAGTGAGGCTCTTACCCTACATGCCATGATGATGACCAGCCTTCCGTATTATCTCTTAATGAAACCCCAAACCTTGTCTGTCATCCAAAAAATATGGGCCTACAGGGAACAAACTTCCGTGCCCTTGTGTTTTACGTTAGACGCGGGTGCCAATGTTCATCTTCTCTATCCGCTTCAATACCGCGAAAAAGTTTTGCAATTTATTAAGAATGAGCTTATTGCGTATTGTGAAAATGGGCAGTATATTTGCGACCAATTGGGCGAAGGTTCTAAGAAAGTTTGATCTGCCGACCCGTTGTATAAATATTAGTACTATTTTTAGTTGCAGTTAGCAAACATACTATGAAAGGACCCCTCTTTTATTCTAAGATCCTTCTTTTTGGAGAATATGGGATCATCAAAGATTCCAAAGGCCTTTCCATACCGTATAATTTTTTTAAGGGTGCTTTAAAGACCGGGGCCAAATTGTCTGAGACAGGTAAAAGGTCGAACGAAAGTCTTAGGAGATTCTCAGAACATTTGGCATTCATACAAGAGGAAGATCCTTCTCTTATGCAATTTGACCTTGAAGCCCTTAGGAAGGACCTTGACAAGGGAATGTATTTTGACAGCTCTATTCCTCAGGGTTATGGAATAGGAAGTAGCGGAGCTTTAGTAGCTGCGATCTACGATAAATATGCCAAAAATAAGATCACAATTCTTGAAAACCTTACCCGAGAAAAATTACTAAGATTAAAGACCATCTTTGGTAAGATGGAATCCTTTTTTCATGGAAAATCTTCCGGTTTAGATCCTTTGAACAGTTATCTTAGTTTGCCCATACTGATCAATTCCCAGGACAATATAGAGTCTACCAGTATTCCGTCACAGAACAAGGAGGGAAAAGGGGCCGTATTTCTATTGGACAGTGGTATCATTGGGGAAACAGCGCCCATGGTTCAGATCTTTATGGAAAAGATGAAACATGAAGGATTCAGGACCGTGCTTAAAGAACAGTTTATTAAACATACAGATGCGTGTGTAGAGGACTTCCTAACCGGTAATGTGAAGTCGCTATTTGGGAACATAAAACAACTCTCCCATGTGGTTTTAGATCATTTTAAACCAATGATCCCGCCCCAATTTCATCAGCTGTGGAAGCAGGGGATTGAAACAAATGATTACTATTTAAAATTATGTGGTTCCGGAGGCGGTGGCTATATCCTGGGTTTTACGCAGGATATTGAAAAGGCCAAGAAAGCGCTGAAGGAACATCGCCTGGAAGTGGTATACAACTTCTAAATAAACAACAATGCTTAGTAGAAAGAACAAACTCTTGCTTTTAAAGCTATTGAGTCTGTTTTCTATAGTTAGAGGTTACAATGTATTGATGATTGTGATTGCTCAATACCTGGCCTCTATCTATATTCTGGCACCCAATCTTCCCTTGTGGAAGGTTGTTTTTGATCTTAGTCTTTTTGTTATTGTTTTGGCTTCATCTTTCGTTATTGCCGGTGGTTATATCATCAATAGCTTCTACGATTCGGAAAAGGATTTGATCAATAAACCCCGAAAATCGATGCTAGACCGTCTTGTTAGCCAACAAACCAAGTTAAGCACCTATTTTGTCCTGAATTTTCTGGCCGTACTTTTTGCGAGCTATGTGTCCTTTAAAGCCGTTCTCTTTTTTTCGGGCTATATTTTTGGCATTTGGCTATACTCACATAAATTGAAGAAGATAGCCTTTGTGGGAAACTTAGTTTCTGCCGTTTTAGCCATCACTCCCTTTTTTGCAGTTTTCGTGTATTACAGAAATTTTGAAACTGTGATTTTTGTCCATGCAATTTTCCTGTTCCTGCTTATTTTGGCAAGGGAATCCATTAAGGATATGGAAAATATTGCCGGAGATATGGCTCTTAACTATAAAACCATCCCCATATTATATGGGGCCAAGTATGCAAAGGCTTATATAAGTCTCTTAATTCTACTGACATTGGTGCCGGCTATCCTATTGATTCGAACTTTCGATGTGGGATATATGTATCTGTATTTTATTGCAAGTATTGTTTTCTTGATCTTCTTTTTAGTGCTGTTGTGGCGCTCATCTACCAAGAAGCACTATGTATGGCTTCACAACATCCTGAAATTTATCATTATCGTGGGAGTTTTTAGTATCTTATTGATCAACGTAGATCTTGTATTGAATAGGATTTTATAGGAATTTGAGGTTGTAGCAGAAAATTTTAAGCAATAGATCAATTACACTGTATGTTGATGATTTCCAACACTAACTCCAAAGAAGATAGCATTACATATTGCATTTTGCTACCTTTGCAAAAAAGTTACCCATGAGCAGATCGGACTATAATGGTGAAGGAAAATCTTCTGGCCGTGGAGCTGGAAATTACAGGAAGAAAAGCTACGCCCGTGGAAATGCACCGGTTAAAAAGCACAGAGAGGTAAATCCTTCTTTAAATTCCGGTTTAATTCGCCTTAATAAGTATGTAGCTAATTCCGGGGTTTGTTCCAGAAGGGAAGCAGATACGTACATTGCCGCAGGGAATGTTACCGTAAACGGTAAACCGCTCACAGAAATGGGCCATAAGGTGAGCCTTACTGATGAAGTTCGTTTTGATGGACGCTTACTCAATCCGGAGAAAAAAGAATATATCCTTCTAAATAAACCCAAGAATTTTATTACGACCACCAAGGATGAAAAAGGCAGGAGAACCGTTATGGAATTAATTTCAAATGCCACAAAATCCAGATTGGTACCCGTAGGACGTTTGGACAGAAACACCACCGGACTATTGTTATTTACCAATGACGGGGACCTCGCAAAGAAACTGACCCATCCAAGGCATGGAGTACGGAAGATCTACCACGTAGAGCTCAATAAGAATCTGAAGACAGAAGACCTTCATAAGATTCAGGAGGGAGTGATGCTCGAAGATGGTTTGATAAAAGTGGACGAGATCAGTTACTTGAACAATGCCCCTAAGAAAGAAGTGGGCGTGGAGATTCACAGCGGAAAAAACAGAATAGTAAGGCGTATTTTTGAACAGCTGGGCTATGAGGTTGTGAAATTAGACAGGGTGATCTTTGCCAACCTTACAAAAAAGGACCTGCCTAGAGGTCATTGGCGCCCTCTAACAGATCAAGAGGTCATCAATCTCGGAATGGTACAATCGTAACTAGGTAGAAGATTTAGCGTATAATACAGCGCCAATGGTTTCCCAAAAAATAGCTTTGGACGGATGCAGAGTAGTGTGTAATTCCTTATGAAGAAGGTAGTTACTTACTACAAGTTTTAAATGGGAAATTTGTTCGTTCTCCCCGTAAAAATTCTCAAATGCCATATCCCAGGTCTCAAACGCTCGTTTTTCGATTTCGCCATGGGAAAGTAATTCAACCTTTTCGTGTCTTTTGTCTTCCTTAATCTTGTCGAATAAGGTTAATACCTTAAACTGGTTTCCTTCGAGGTATTGTATAAATTCACCTTCATAGAAAAGCAGGCAACCCGTAATATTTTGTTGATGATTAAAGGTCTTTGCTTTGGACAGCATTCCCTGGATTTGATCTAAATCAAAACCTGGTCTGGCAATAGACCGATACACTAAACTAAACATGGTCTAAAATAGTTAGGTAGTTAGTTGTTGCCTTAAAGATAAAGGAAATTGCTGTGGATCCTAAATATTTTTAGCCGAGGCGCTTCATTTTATCTCTGATCTCGTCCAGACATAAATTTCCTATACTTCCCTGATGCGTGTGTTTCGCATCTTTAGGAGAAGTAAATTTTCCTTCCTCTACTAGCAACGCTATCTGTTTGTAGGCATCGCGAAACGGAATGCCTTGCAGCACTAGTTCGTTCAAAGCATCTACTGTAAACATAAGGTTGTATTTAGGATCCTCAAGGATGTCTTTTCTGACCACCACCTTTGGGAGACTGAATGTTAAAATGTCCAGACATGCTTTTAACTCCTGCAGCGCAGGAAGCAGGCTATTTTTGGTAAGTTGCAGGTCTCTGTGATAACCACTTGGCAAATTGGTCAACAATAAGGTCAGTTCATTTGGCAGGGCCTGGATAACGTTGCATTTCCCTCGCACCAATTCGAACACGTCCGGATTTTTTTTATGAGGCATGATACTGCTTCCCGTGGTAAGATCGTCCGGGAAGGATATAAAATTAAAATTCTGACTCATATACAGGCAGATATCCATAGACAGTTTTGAAAGCGTAGAAGCAATACTGGCCATTCCAACAGCTGTTGCTTTTTCCACTTTACCGCGGCCCATTTGGGCGGCTACCACATTGTATTTTAATGTGCTAAAACCTAATTCCGAACTGGTCATTTCCCTGTCTATAGGAAATGAACTGCCGTATCCCGCTGCACTTCCCAAGGGATTTTGATCTGCGATCCTCAAAGCTGCTTCAATAAAAATAAGATCGTCAATAAGGCTCTCGGCATAGGCAGAAAACCACAACCCAAAAGAAGAAGGCATTGCCACCTGCAGATGGGTATATCCGGGGAAAAGGACTTGTTTATTAGTTTCTGCCAATTGAAGCAAGATCTCGAAAAGTTCATTTACCTGGGTCTTTATGGATCCCAGCTCCTCTTTTATAAATAGTTGCATTGCCACCAATACCTGGTCATTTCGGGAGCGAGCAGTATGGATCTTTTTCCCGGTATCACCAAGTTTTTGGATCAGAAGGAATTCAATTTTTGAATGCATATCCTCAAAGGAATCTTCAATGGTAAATTTACCTTTGTGAATGCTATCCAGTATTTCCTCAAGAGCTACCATCAGGGCGTTGTTTTCTTCTTTCGAAAGTAATCCAATAGAGCAAAGCATATTGGCATGTGCCATTGATGCTTTAACGTCATAGCCAGCCAGAACAAGATCTAATTCCCTGTCATTTCCCACCGTAAAACGATCGATCTTCTCGTTGGTTTTCATTCCTTTATCCCAAAGTTTCATGATGTGTAGTGTTTGTGTTTATTAGGTTTATAAGGTTGTAAGAAATCCTTTTAAAAGTTTTATATACAGCTCTATACCTTCTTCAATTTCTGCAACAAAGATATACTCATCTGCACTATGCGAACGGGTACTGTCTCCCGGACCTAATTTTAAGGAGGGGCAACTTAGTGCTGCCTGATCTGAAAGTGTTGGGGATCCATAGGTTGTTCTTCCCAGGGATAATCCCGATTGTACCAAAGGATGGTCCTTGGGTATGGAAGACGAGTTTAGGCGCAAGGAACGGGGATTTATTTCACAAGGAGCTTGCTTTTGTAGGATAGAAACAATTTCCTGGTTCGTATAACAATCGTTTACCCTTACATCAATAACCAGATCTACTTTAGCAGGTACTACATTGTGCTGACTTCCCCCATTTATCTGCGTTACTGTAACTTTCACTGCACCCAAAACCTCAGATATTTTTGGAAACTTAAAATTTTTGAACCAGGTAAGTACATCAATGCAATTATAGATCGCATTATTATCGTTAGGATGTGCCGCATGGGATGGGGTGCCTTTTACCTTCGCATCGAAGACAACCAATCCTTTCTCGGCAATCGCCAGTTGCATTAAGGTAGGCTCGCCAACTATGGCTACAGAAATCTCCGGAAGAATAGTTAACATGGAATTAAGGCCATTAGGCCCGGAACTTTCTTCCTCGGCAGAAGCTACCAGAATGAGATTGTGCCCAAGGTCTTTTTCTTCATAAAAATAGGCAAATGCAGCGATCAATGATACCAAAGCGCCCCCGGCATCATTGCTCCCAAGACCAAAAAGTTTGCCATTTTCCA
This sequence comes from Muriicola sp., assembly GCF_049669965.1. NCBI lineage: Bacteria > Pseudomonadati > Bacteroidota > Flavobacteriia > Flavobacteriales > Flavobacteriaceae > Muriicola > Muriicola sp. The sequence continues at coordinate 16,873 of NZ_JBATLB010000077.1, forward strand.
CTGACGGTAAAAATGGGTCTCTGGTATAGGCCGAATTAGGTTGCACCGTGTCATGATGAGAATTTAAGAGTAAACTGGGCTTGTTTTTGTCATAGTACTTATTAAAGGCAAATACATTGTTATTCTCTCTTTTATATTGTATGCCATGGGTGGCAAGCCATTTTTCAATCAGCAAAGCGGTATTATTTTCCTCTGATGAAAATGAAGGCGTCGCAATAAGTTCCTGTAATAATGAAATTGCATTTTTTGTTAACTGGGATACATCTTGCTTCATAGGGTAAGCGTTGTAAAGTTTGTTGCTTGTGGTACTAACATTTGCGTATTACCAATGCATACTTTGTGTACAGAATGATCTAAGGCGTAAAAACAATTTTCCAACTTTGGTAACATGCCGTCCGCAATGGTCTGTTCTTTCAGCAGACTAAAATATGTCTGTTTATTGATATGCGGAATAACCGAGTTATCATTAGAAATGTCACTAAGAACACCAGATTTTTCAAAACAATAATAAAGAGTAGTGGTGAATTCTTTTGATAGGGCAATGGCTAATTCCGAAGCGATGGTATCTGCATTTGTATTTAATAACTGCCCCTCTCCATTGTGGGTCAGGGCACAGAAAACCGGTACCATAGTGTGCTGTAAAAACAGGGATAAGGGTTCTGTATGTACCGATACAATGTCGCCCACAAATCCGAAATCTACAGACTCAACAGGTCGTTTTACTGCCCGTATGATTCCTGCATCGGCTCCACTAAGTCCAATAGCATTGCATTTCAGGGCTTGCAGGGACGCTACAAGGGTTTTGTTTACCTGTCCTCCATAGATCATCACCGCCACCTCTAAACTCGGTTTATCCGTAATACGTCTCCCCAGCACCATAGTGGTTTTAATCCCCAACTTTTCCGACATTGCAGTGGCTTTCTTGCCACCGCCATGAACCAGGATCTTAGGCCCGGGGATCCGGGCAAACAATTTTAAAAAACGAGTCAGTTCTTTCTCATTTTCTATGACGTTACCGCCAATTTTTACAATAGACAATGCAGGTTTCATAATCCTTTGAGTATTTTAAGTAACGCTACCTGAGCTGCATAAGTTCTGTTATTGGCCTGTTCCATGACCAAGGATCTGCTGCTATCTAGTACGGCATCTTCTACCACAACATTACGTCTTACGGGCAGGCAATGCATAAACTTAGCATGTCCCAATTTCTTCTCTGTGATCATCCAATTTGCATCAGTACTTAACACTTTTCCATAGGAATTGTAACTACTCCAATTTTTCACATAGACAAAATCGGCATCCCTGAGCGCTTCATCCTGATCATAGTATAGGGGTACATCTTTGGTGATAAGGGGATTTAGCTCATAGCCTTCAGGATGAGTAATGCTAAAATCTATAGCTGAGTTCTGTTGCATGATCTCTACAAATGAATTGGCCACGGCATGGGGGAGTGCCTTGGGGTGAGGAGCCCAGGATAAAACTACCTTTGGATTTTTTTTAGTGCTGTTTTCTCTGATAGTGATCAAATCGGCCAGGGCCTGTAAAGGATGTCCTGTGGCACTCTCCATATTCAATATTGGGATGGTGGCATGTTTCTTAAAGCCATTCAGTACAATCTCTGCTTCATCATTCTCCTTACTCCCAAGAGATGCGAAGGCACGGACCCCCAATACATCGCAGTATTGTGAGACCACTTGGGCCGCTTCGCGGATATGTTCTGCTTTTCCTTTGTCCATGATGGTACCATCTTCAAACTCCAGGGCCCATCCTTCACTACTAAAATTCATAATCATACAATGCATCCCCAGGTGTAGAGCCGCCTTTTGAGTACTTAAACGTGTGCGTAAACTATTATTAAAGAATAATAAACCCAGGGTTTTTCTTTCCCCTAATTCTTTGAATTTAAAAGGGTCTTGTTTTAATTCTCTTGCCAGATCTATCCATTCCTTGGCAGAATCTATGTCGTTTACTGTAACGTAATGCTTCATGCTAATACCTGTTTAAGCGCATCAAAAAAATGATCTATATGGGTTTTGTGTATGGTAAGGGCCGGCAGAATACGCAAGACCTTTTTGTCTTTAGCACTACCCGTAAAAATATGTTGATCATAGATAAGTTTTTTTCGGATAGGGGCTACTTCAAAATCGAATTCAAGTCCCAACATCAGACCTTTTCCTTTTACCCGTTTTACTTCGGGAATTTGCAAGGCCTTTTCCGTAAAATAGCGTCCCAGTTCCTGAGCTTTCGAAATTAGTTTTTCTTCTTCGAGCACTTCCAAAACAGCCAGGGTAGCGGCACATGCCAAATGATTTCCTCCAAAGGTAGTTCCAAGCAAGCCATGGGAAGCCTTGATCCTTGGATGTATTAGTATACCCCCAACAGGGAAACCGTTCCCCATTCCTTTGGCAATGGAAATAATATCTGGTTCAATACCATGGTGTTGAAAGGCAAAGAACTTACCACTTCTTCCAAAACCCGATTGCACTTCATCTGCAATAAGAACCACCCCGTGTTTCTTGCAAATTTTAGCTACTTGCTGGTAGAAGGTCGTGGTAGGTTCATCTAATCCGCCAACGCCTTGTATTGCCTCCAGGATCACAGCACAAACATCTCCTTTTTTTACCGCATGTTTAAAAGCATCAATATCTTCAAATGCAAGAAAACTTACCTTTTGCTGTTTGTTGATTGGTGCGTTGATGGCCGGATTATCTGTGGTGGCCACAGCAGCTGAGGTACGTCCGTGAAAGCTGTTATGAAAGGCGATCACTCTGGATTTTCCGGTGTGAAAAGAAGCTAATTTTAACGCGTTCTCATTGGCTTCTGCTCCGGAATTACAAAGAAAAAGTTGATACTCATTACAGCCTGATAATCGACCTAGCTTTTCAGCCAATTCTAGTTGTAAGGGATTCTGAACGGCATTGCTGTAGAACCCTATTTTATCTATTTGCTCCTTGAGTCGATTGATGTAATGAGGGTGTCCATGCCCAATGGAGATTACTGCATGACCCCCGTATAGATCCAGGAATTCCTGACCCTTATCATCGGTAAGAATCACTCCTTTCGCTGAAACGGGAGTAATATCGTATAAGGGGTATACGTCGAAGAGTTTCATATTAACCTTTTCTAATCTGACTTATCTTTTCAAACGAAGCCACTATGCCCCGGATCAGGGAAGAACTTAGGCCCTGGTGTTCCATTTCATTTAATCCTTCGATGGTGCAGCCCATGGGGGTGGTGACCCTGTCTATTTCTTCCTCCGGATGATTCCCGGATTCTATAAGCAAAGCTGCTGCTCCATTACAGGTATGCATAGCTAATTCCTGGGCGTCTTTTGCGTCGAATCCCAACTGAATGGCTCCCTGGGTGGTGGCCCTGATAAGACGCATCCAAAAAGCTATTCCACTGGCACATATCACAGTGGCCGCTTGCATCTGACTCTCGGGGATTTCCATGGAATGCCCCATTCTGTTGAATATGGCTTTTGCAAGATCTATGCGTTTTGTACCCATTTCGTTACTACATAAACACGTCATAGATCTACCCACGGAAATGGCCGTATTGGGCATACTGCGTATTATAAAGCTGTTTTTCCCAATGATAGACTCTATCTTCTCTATACTAAAGCCCGTGATCGTAGAGATGATAACATGCTTTTCCGTAAGCTGATCCTTTACCTCCTTCAATATGTGCTCAAAATGTCCTGGTTGTACTGAGAATATTAGAATGTCCGATTGTTTTACAGCCAGGGAATTGTCTGATGTGACGGTGACATTCCCATACTTTTCAAAATCCTTGATATTTTCCGGATGCCTTTTGCTGAGATACATGGTGGTGGCACCATTGCTGTGTAATATTCCTTTTGCAATAGATATTCCTAAGTTCCCGGCTCCTATTATGGCTATTTTCATATGCTTTTTCTTCTGGTTCTAGTTCTGCTGTATGTTGGTCCTGGGGTAATTAATATACACCCGACTTTAATTGAAGGCCCTCCTTTTCCGGAAAACCACACATTAGATTCATATTTTGGACGGCCTGTCCGCTGGCCCCTTTGAGCAAGTTATCTATGGCAGATGCAATAAGGATCTTGCCATCGTGTATCACAACATGTAAATGACAATTATTGGTATTCACTACTTGTTTTAAAGCAATAGGCTCCTCGGAGACTTGTGTAAAAGCTGCTTCTTTGTAAAAGGATTTATACAGGGCTCTTGCTTCACTCTCAGTACCCTCAAAATGTGTGTAGGCAGTTGCCCAAATCCCCCTGGTAAAATTTCCCCTGTTGGGGATAAAGAAAAGCTTGCCTTTATCTTTTTGAAAATGCAACAGACTTTCATTGATCTCACCTAAATGCTGATGCGTAAAAGCTTTGTAATGAGACATATTGTTCTCGCGCCAGCTGAAATGGGTGGTGGGGGTAAGTCCAACACCTGCTCCCGTGCTACCAGTAGTGGCATTTATATGCACCTCTTTGTTAAGGATAGTTGCTTTAGCCAGTGGCAACAAGGCCAACTGAATTGCCGTGGCGAAACACCCTGGGTTTGCAATATATTTTGCCTGTTGAATCTTCTTTTTATAAAGTTCCGGAAGACCATATATAAAATCCCTACCCTCAAAATTACTATTGGCTTCTAATCGGAAATCGTTGCTGAGATCAATGATTTTAGTGGTTTCTGAAAAGGGATGTTCCTGAAGAAATTTGGTTGAATTCCCGTGTCCTAAACACAAGAAAACAAGATCTATAGTGGGGTCAACTTTATCACTGAACCGTAATTCAGTTTGCCCAAGAAGATCTGTATGCGTGGCACTCACTTTTGAGCCCGCTCTGGTGGTGCTAAATACAAATTGAATCTCCACCTTTGGATGATGTAGTAGAAGTCGGATTAATTCTCCTCCCGTATATCCGGAACCGCCAATAATACCTGCCTTAATCATTATGTTTATTTACCTGTGTTGCTATTTTGGCTGGGTTGGACAGGATCTTGATAAATCCTTTTGCGTCATTGGCGGTCCAGGCCTTGTTAATTTCTCCATAGCTCCCAAACGAAGCCGCCATGAGGTCGTGTTGGGAATGAATACCGTTTAGTTCAAATCTGTACGGATGTAGTGTTACAAACACATCCCCACTCACATTTTTTTGTGTGTCAGTAAGGAAGGCCTCAATGTTCCTCATCACTTCATCCAAATAATTACCTTCATGCAAAAGCATGCCGTAAAAATTGGCCAGTTGTTCTTTTTGGAATTGTTGCCATTTGCTCAGGGTATGCTTCTCCAGAAGATGATGGGCTTTTAGAATGACCAAAGGGGCAGCGGCCTCAAATCCTACCCTTCCCTTGATCCCTATGATAGTATCCCCTACATGAATGTCTCTTCCAATTGCGTAGGTAGCTGCCAGTTCCTGTAATTGCTCAATATTCTCCACAGGACTACCTTGCTTCCCGTCTATTGCAGTAAGTTCACCTTTGGTGAAGGAAAGCTTTACATCTTTAGATTCCTTTGCTTTAAGCTGACTTGGATAGGCATTGGAAGGAAGCCCTCTTTCGGAGGTCAGCGTTTCTACCCCTCCTACAGAAGTTCCCCAAAGACCTTTATTAATGGAATATTGTGCTTTTTCCCAGGAATAGGAGATACCGTGTTTTAAAAGGTAGTTGATCTCTTCTTCCCTTGAGAGTTTATTGTCCCGGATGGGAGTAATTATCTCTATTTCTGGGGCAATGATCTGAAAGATCATGTCAAAACGCACCTGATCGTTCCCTGCTCCCGTACTTCCATGAGCGATGGCATTGGCGCCAATCTTTTGGGCGTATTGTACAATTTCTATGGCCTGAACAATCCTTTCTGCACTTACACTTAAAGGATACGTATTATTGCGAAGTACATTGCCAAAGATGAGGTATTTTACAACGCCGTCGTAAAACGTTTGGACCGCATCTATGGAGGTATAAGAGTGCACCCCCAGCTTTAGTGCCTTTTCTTTAATGTCTTGTATTTCCTGCTTATCAAAACCACCGGTGTTCACACTTACGGCATGTACTTCATAGCCAAGATCCTTCGAGAGATGCAAGGCGCAATAGGATGTGTCCAGGCCCCCGCTATATGCCAATACTAATTTCTTCTTGATTATATGTTTCGCGTTCATGCCGTTATTTTTTCTTTTTGAGGAAAAGCTGTTCTTTGATACTCTTCAATCGCTGAAAGGTCTTCCCATCTACTTTCTTTTTTTGTGCTTTCCCTTTTTGAGCCGGATCGTATAACATGCCCGTACAAAGACACATTTTCTGTTCTGTCCTGGTGAGGATATCAAAATTCTTGCAGGTCTGGCAACCCTTCCAGAATTCGGGGTCGTCTGTTAATTCTGAGAAGGTAACGGGTTTGTAACCTAATTCATAGTTCATTTTCATTACCGCCAGGCCGGTAGTGATCCCAAAGATCTTTGCTTCCGGAAATTTTTTTAGAGAAAGATCAAAAATGGCCTTCTTAATTTTTTTTGCCAGTCCCTTATTGCGATAATCGGGATGTACGATAAGCCCGGAATTTGCCACAAATTTCTGATGGCCCCAGACTTCAATATAACAAAAGCCGGCAAACTTATCACCATCCAGGGCAATGACGGCGTTTCCGTTTACCAATCTCTTTATGATGTACTCTGGGGTTCTTTTTGCAATACCGGTTCCCCTAACCTTGGCAGATTCGGAAATGGTTTCGCTAACAATAGCGGCGTACTTAATATGTGATTCGTTAGCAATTACAATATCCATTGCTCTAAAAATTAATTGTAAACGGGAATAGACTTAAAGGTTTTTGCGGAAATGGACTCACCTATTTCCATGAGAGAGGAGCACCCTTACGGGCGGCGACGAGCAGGCACCAAAGATGTAGCCCAGTGGACTATTCTTACAGAGGTATACTTGTGTGCATTCGTTTTCATCAGAAGTAAATGTACAAATAATATTGAAGTAACCCCATCATGCCTTTAATTTTTGGGAATTAATGATTTAAAGCCTTTTCGTTTAAATAATTCGTATACTAAAAACCCAATTACCAATAAATATTCAATGACCAGTAACCACATGGATTCCTTGAACTCGGGATTGGAGTAGGCTGAATAGCTGAGAATTACGGTAGCGGACCATACCAAAGGATAACGAAATTCGGAGAAAATACACAATAATACCAGGGAAATAAGGTACCAGGGATGTACGGTTGAGGAGAGGAAAAAATATACTGTAAGGATCATGAGCATGGAAGTGATCAATGTTTTGGGATGTTGATTCTTTTGGAAAATTGTAAGTACACCCACCAGGGCGATGACCATAAAAGGAATGATCTTTCCATACACCTTTATGAGTTCCCAGGGCTTTATTTCTAGTAGTGATGCCAGGCTTTTAACTACATTATATATGCTCGCATTAAATTCAAAGTTAGAGAACCACAGGGAGAGAGATTTAAAATAGTGAGATGCAAATAAGGTGTCATAAAAAGGAACGAGGGTTACCAATATACCTAGTACCACCAACGTATTGAATACCATCCCTTTCTTAAGCCCCAGGGTTTTGAAAAACAGCGGGAGAAACATCAATGGGATCAGTTTTATTGAAATGGAAAGGGCCAGGGGAATGGCGGCAATTATCCATTTGTTTAAAGTGATCAGATAAACAGCGAATAAAAGGAAGAAAAGCATTACCCCCTCAAAATGAAGATTTCCGCTTATTTCTATGATGACCAGGGGATTCAGGAAATACCAAAAAATCATATGTGGCGACTTATTCAGGTGTTTTAATACTTTACGGCCAAAGTAAAAGATACCCAGATCGGCCCCTAATAGTAGCACCCGCATACTGATCAATCCACCAACAATATTTTGTCCGCCCAACCACACGCATAGCCCGAATAATAATTGACTAAAAGGGGGATAGTTGCTATAATTGGATGCGCTCAGCGACTCCATTTTTTCGACCAGCAATTGTGCCTGAGGTATTATAATTTCGCCCTTTTCAAGGATCTCATTTGGCAGGTACACGTAAGGGTTCTCCCCCAGGATCACTAAATGTCCGTCCCAGATAAATCGATAAAAGTCTTGAGAAAGATTTGGAACGGCCAGCAGAAAGATGAGCCGGAACAGGATGCCCAGTACTAGTAATAGCTTAAAGTTCCATTTTTCGAATTGAATAAGCTTATAGCAGAGAAAAAACAGTGCGGCATAGAGAAATGCCATCCTGGCAAAGTCTGGTCGTTCTAAGTGGTAGGCAAAGGTGTAATAGAACAGGGCACAAAGCACTGAGAGAAGGATAGGCACCTTGTGTAGTTTCCAATAGGTAAGAACCGTGTTGGGCATAAGGTAGTATCCTGATGGTTTTTACAAATAACCGAAAAAAATGGGGAAAATAAATAAAAAACAAAACGCCCCCCTTTATGTTTGGGAGGCGTTATGCGCTTATTAATTGGAGGCTAATATACTTACTATATACCTACACTTTTGCTGTCAGGGATTTGAAAAATACAAATCCAAAGCCAAGGAACAACATAAAGTGAAAGGGGAACAGGCCAAAGTCATTCAAAGGAATAGCACTGTACATTCCGAAAAGGAAGTAAATCATTAGGGCAAATTCCAGGATCATATTTGGCGATAATTTTGTGGTCAGGTATTTATTTCCTTTCCAACTATCAGTAAGGTTATTGATATTGAATTTTGGGGTGCGGACAAATTCACTGCGTTTCCCCATATGTCCTTCCAGAACAGCCACGGTGTTGTGTAATGAAAAACCAAGAGCCACTGAGAAGAAGGTAAAGAACAGTTTAATGTAATCTACAAAGTGATCTATGCCACTACCCTGTATGCTTTTGTAAGTAAACCAATAACAGATAAAAAGGATGATGGTGGAGACAATGAAAAAGCTTGTTGCTTCAAAGATCCAACCCAGGTGTCCATAGCTGTTTTTGATGTAGAGCATAGGGATACTCAGAACGGCCACTAGGAATACAAATAAGAACATGGAGCTGTTCAACAAGTGCATAACCCCATGGAACTTTGTCTTAAACGGAATGTTCTTTGCAGAGACCAGATTTACAACGGTCTTTCTGAAGTTTTCAGCTCCACCCTTGTTCCATCTGAATTGTTGCGAACGAGCAGCACTAATCACCACAGGTAATTCTGCAGGAGTTTCCACATCCTCAAGATATTTAAACTTCCAGTTTTTTAGTTGTGCACGGTAACTTAGATCCAGGTCCTCTGTAAGGGTATCTCCTTCCCAGTTACCCGCGTCAATGATACATTCTTTTCTCCAGATGCCTGCGGTTCCATTAAAATTAATAAAGTGTCCTTTGGCATTTCTACCTACTTGTTCTAAGGTAAAATGTGCATCAAGGGCAAATGCTTGTATTCTTGTTAAAATGGAATAGTCGCGGTTAATGTGTCCCCAGCGGGTTTGTACCACGCCAATTTCCTCGTCTTTAAAATAGATAACGGTCTTTTTTAACCAATCAGGATCCGGAAGGAAGTCGGCATCAAAAATGGCTATAAAGTCGCCTTTGGCAATCTTCAACCCTTCTTTTAAGGCGCCTGCTTTAAATCCTTGTCTGTTCTCTCTGCGAATGTGTTGAATATCCAGACCTGCTTCCTGAAGATCGGCAATTCGTCTTGCGGTATCATTCACAGAATCATCTGTAGAATCATCCAGTACCTGGATCTCTAATTTGCTTTTAGGATATGCAATTTTAGAAATATTTTCTAATAAGCGTTCAACTACATATTCCTCGTTGTAAATAGGAAGCTGAATGGTTACCAAAGGAATTTCCTTTGGATCCAATAAATTGAACTTTGGAGCTACTTGCTGGTGCTTTTTAAATCCAAGATAGTTGAGCAGCAAATTCAATTGCGCTAGGCTGTAGAAGAAAATCAAAATCAGCGCTATGCTGTAAATTCCGATAATGATGTAAGCAATTGTTAAACCCATTTTATTTTATGCTGTATTTAAATATCCACCCCAGGATTTTTATGCCGGCAAATATACTACCTTTTATTGTTCCTGAGACCTTTGAAATACCAATTCTTTTTTTGTAACGCACTGGTACTTCGGTATATGCTATTTTTCTCTTTACTGCTTTTAACTGCATCTCAACCGTCCACCCGTAGGTTTTGTCCTCCATCTCCAAGGCCTTCAGCTGTTCAAATCTAATGGCTCTAAACGGCCCGAGATCTGTAAAACTCGCCCTAAACAGTAGCTTCATTAAAGAGGTGGCTAACCAATTTCCAAACACCTGTTGTGGTGTCATGGAGCCCTGTTCTCTCAAAGCCTTCTGCCGTGCCCCAATCACAAAATCTGCATCTCCAGACAAAATTGGTGCAATCACTTTGTGAAGATCCTCCGGAAAGTCGGAGTAATCCCCGTCCATAAATACGATGATATCGGGTGTTTTGGATCGTTTACTTGCATAATTAATTCCTTTTAAGCAGGCATAACCGTATCCCATTTGTCCTTCGAACAAGACAGTGGCCCCGGCAGCGGTAGCCACGGCGGCTGTGTTGTCTGTAGAATTATTATTGACGACAATTATTTCAGTGACCAGATCAGGAATCTCAGAAATGACCTTTCCTATAGAATTGGCTTCGTTATAAGCCGGAATAATTACGAGAATCTCCTTCATGAAGTTTTACTCATCGTATTAGCACGATGCTAATTGTTTGCGCGCAAAAATAGGGGAAGTCTTTTACTTATCATTAACAAGGTGCATCAAATCCACATCATTCCCGAGTAATACCTCGGTAGGATTAATTCTCCCTTTTTCTGGTCCATTTTCCAATTTTAGCACCCCTCTGGGGCAAACCGCTGAACATATGCCGCATCCTACACAACTAGAGCGGATAATGTTTTCCCCTTTTTGAGCATAGGCACGTACGTCTATACCTTGTTCACAATAGGTAGAACAATTCCCACAAGAGATACACTGCCCTCCATTGGTTGTAATGCGGAACCTGGATTTAAACCGTTGTACAAACCCTAAATAGGCCGCCAAAGGACAGCCAAAGCGGCACCATACCCTATTGCCAAAAATGGGGTAGAATCCGGTGCCTATGACCCCGGCAAAAATGGAACCAATTAGCAGGCTATACGTATTTTGTACACTGGCGGTTTTGATTCCGAGAACAGTACCTGTTTCCGAAAAGAAACTATACAGGGTTATTAAGGTCATCCCCACAGCAAATACCAGAACTCCGTGTACGAGCCAGCGTTCTACCTTCCAGGAAAGCAGGGTTTTACTAGAGTGTTGCCTGTAAGGGTCTCCCAGGGTCTCTGCTAATCCGCCGCAGCCACACACCCAAGAGCAATACCAGCGTTTCCCAAAGAAATAGACCATGACGGGTACAATTACCAGTGTAAGGACAGTACCCCAAACCAGAATAAACAGGCCAATCCCTCCGCTATTGATCAGTGATCGCAGGTTCCATTGAAAAAAGAAATCATAGTCTAACGGAAAGGCATTCTTAAAATCGTAATAGGGCATTTGCAGGCGTACCATGATCTCCGGGATCAGAAAGGCAAAAATGATCTGGAAGAATAGCACAGAGGTGGTGCGGACCATCTGATACATATTGTGCCTGTATTTTATATACATCCGGACGGCCATGACGGTCATGACCACACAGTACATAAAACCATAAACAAACCAATGCCCGGCCATATTTCCACTTAAGCGCATGCTTATAGGATCTACCAGGTAGGTCCAGTTCACAGCATACTGCGGCCTGAAATACAGGATCAAATAAAAGGAGACAAGGAAAACAAACACCATCCAGGCGATCCATCCCCGGTTAGTGGCATTCTCCAGATAGATTCCATTATTTTTGATCCCTTTTTGACCCAATAAAACTACATTTGGAAGAATGAATAGCAATGCCCCCAGAATACCCAATCCAAAGGTTAAAAACCACATAATTCCCTTGTTTTCCACTATAAAACCGGCGCCTGCTTTTTTTCCGATCATGGCAGCCATATCTTGTGGCTTTGTATAGATCACTTTTTTGTATTCCTTGTTTTTGCGATGCATGGAGTTAGCTTTCTCAAGGGCGTCAGCTACCAAGGGAGAAAGTGCCTGCATCCCTGCGAATTGCTTGCTTACCACATCTTGTTCAATGGAGGAAACAAAAAGCTCGCTCTTAATATTATTGTCTAATATCAGCTGCTCAAAATCTAACTGGGAAAAGGAAAAGGTTCCGAGTAAGGGTAGGGCCGTAAAGATCCCCAAACCCACAAGGAAAATAACAAGACCAATATTTTTAATAGTTTTCATTACTTTCTGCAGGTTTACGCTTTTGTAAAAATTCGTTTCCAACTTTTCTTTTTGGGTTGTATGTTGGCTCCGAATTGTTGGTTATAGCTCGTCACAATCTCAGCTTCATACTGGGTGTAGAATTCCGGATCAAAATTGGCATCTTTCAGATATTCCATCACATGATCTACACTGCGCTCTTCTGTGAGCCATCTATCAAATATTTCGTGCCGCATACGGATCCCGAAAGTATTGATGCCCAGGAATTTTTTACTTTCCTTGTGATAGGCTACCGTTATGCATAATTTTTCTTTTGGATGCCTCCAATGGAAGTGCGATTCGTACTCCTTTCGGCCTTTATCACTAAATACCCAGCCGTACGTTTGGTATTCAATATCCAGAAATTTCGCAGAATTAAACCAATGGCCGGGTTGGTAGGCTGTCTTTTTACCACAAATGGTTTGGGCAACTGTTTCTCCCATCATTCTACCTGTATACCAAACAGCCTCTACGGTGCGTCTGTTTCCAATAGGTTGGTGTTGTTCTGCACAATCCCCTATGCTATAGATGTCAGGGATATTGGTCTCCAAGAAGCGGTTTACCTTCACGCCTCGTCCAAGTTCTATCCCGGAATCTTTTAAGAAACCAATATTAGGCGTTACACCGGCCGTGAGACCTACCAGATTGCATTCAATAGTTTCTCCGGTATCGGTAACTACCGCTTTTGCCTTACCATTTTCATCGGCCAGGATTTCTACGAGATTGGTGCTAAGCCTAAGATCTATGTGATGTTCACGAATGTGTTCATTGATCATTTGTGATTCTCCTTCCGGAAGAACCCCATTCCAAAAGCTACTTTCGCGTACCAGGAAGGTAACAGGGATCTCCCTGCTTCTAAGCATTTCTGCAAGTTCAATTCCAATAAGTCCACCCCCTACGATTACTGCCCTGTGGCAGGAATCTTTATTGGGAGCATCAAGCTCCAATTGTTCTAATTCTTGTTTGGAATACAAGCCCTGAACCCCTTTAAGGTCCTGCCCTGGCCATCCAAACCTATTGGGTTTAGAGCCCGTAGCGATAATCAATTTGTCATAGGCTATCGTACCCTTATCTTTTAGTTGTAGATGTTTGTTCTTATGATCTACTTTGGTTACATAGTCATGGATGAGGTCTATTCTATTCTTTTTCCAAAACCAATTCTCATAGGGTTGGGTGTGTTCAAATTTCATATGCCCCATGTAGACATACATCAGAGCCGTGCGGGAAAAGAAGTATTCGCTCTCTGCTGAGATAATCGTAATTCGTTTATCGGAAAGTTTTCGAATATGGCGGGCTGCGGTAACTCCGGAGATACCATTGCCTATAATCACTATGTTTTCCATTGAATTGGTCAGTTTCTTACCTTCAGTCGGGTTAAATATAAGAACTTAACAGCCTTTTGTGATTTTGTCAACTTCAAAAAATTGTAAATTTGATTGAAATCATCATTTCTGACATGAAGCAGGGGATTCTACTTCTTTTTTGTTTTCTTCAACTAGCCTGTAGCAGCCAATACGTGGGGAAGATCAATGGAGTAAGTTTTGTGGCTTCAAGAGATCAGGTAACACAGAATAATATCCAACCGATAAAGGATGTCTATGCAGACCACGCAGCGGTGATGCCCTTCGGATTTATCAGGGAATTAAATTCATCAGAAATCATATATAATACAGACCGGCAGTGGTTTGGAGAAACCCGGCTGGGGGCCAGGCAATATATTGAGGTTCTCCACAAAAATAAGATCAAGGTAATGGTAAAACCACAGATATGGATCTGGCGTGGGGTATTTACCGGGGGATTGAAAATGGAATCGGAAGAGGCTTGGCAGGCATTGGAAAAATCGTACGAAGATTTTATACTTACCTATGCTGCTTTGGCAGAAGAATCCAAAGCGGAGATCTTTTGCATAGGCACCGAACTGGAGCAGTTTGTAGTTAACAGGCCCGAGTTCTGGAATGAGCTTATCGGCAAAATTCGAAAGGAGTACAAAGGTAAACTCACCTATGCCGCTAATTGGGATGAATTTGATCGCACTCCGTTTTGGGAGTCACTGGATTTTATAGGGATTGATGCTTATTTTCCTTTATCGGAAGCACAAACCCCGTCCGTTGAAGAATTAAAAGAAGGTTGGAAACCCTGGAAAGAAAAGATCGCTGATCTTTCCAAAAAAGAGAATAAGCCTGTTCTTTTTACCGAATTTGGCTATCGTAGTATGGACTATACTGCGAAAAAACCCTGGCTGGTAGATAGGAGTGAAGAGGGTGTAAATATGATAGGACAGGTAAATGCCAAAAAAGCCATCTTTGAATCTTTTTGGGAAGAAGATTGGTTTGCCGGAGGCTTTGTTTGGAAATGGTTTATCAATCATGAAAAATCGGGAGGGCCTTCAGACAACCGTTTCACCCCTCAGAATAAGCCTGCCCAGGACATTATTAAGGCCTTTTATAAGGTGTATTAATTTACTGGCATTGAATTTGAGCTCTTTTTTGCTAATCTTTGCAACTTAAAATTCTCTCTCCGTGATGGCTCGTATTGTTTTCACTCTTCTTACCGGACTATTTCTTACTGCTATATCCTATGGGCAGGATAGTCTGGCAGTGGTAGTCGCTGAAAAAGGAGACGGTATTTATTCTCTGTTGCGTAAACAGGGGATAAATCCAACGGACCATTATCAGGATTTCCTTGTGCTCAATAAAGAAAATCTTCGTGAAGGCCGGCATCT